>JBEBCV010000290.1:0-11944 GCA_041157505.1 Chloroflexota bacterium
CGCGATGATACGACGATTTCTTCTGATTTATACCGCCCTGATCTTGACTGCCTGCCAGCAGGAGATCTATACAGATGCTGCCTTCCCTGCGTTGACCTCTGTTTCATCGACTATGCCGGCTCTAACGACACCCGTGTCTGTTACCGCTACTTCAACCTTTTCTCCCTCTGCAGCCCTTGCCTCAGGACCCGTTAGCCTCATTACGATCGGCGATGACTTTACCCATGGCGATGGTGACGAACTGGGACACGGGTACCCAGATAGGTTGTTACCGTTGGTGAGCCAGATCCGCCCGAGTTCTACGGTGACGAATTTTGGTCAGTCTGGTTGGACATCTGACGATCTCATTAACGGGGTGGGGGATTTTTCGAGTCAGCTTTTGAGTGCGGTGGACGAAGTGAACTCAGCTACATCCCAAAGACGCGCTGCTGTAGTGTTAGTTTGGATCGGCGGGAATGACTTGTGGAAATTGTACACAGGGAAGACACCCGTGACAGTGGAGCAGGAAGATTTAGATGCTCAACGTTTTACTGAAAATATCGAGACAATTCTTTTTGAATTGCGAGATGTAAAAGCCGAGGTCATCATTGCTAAACTGGATGATCAATCCAAACGCCCGGCGCGCACCCGCGCCGAAACCTATCCCGACATCACTGCCGATGAGCTTTTGCGGATGTCTAAGCAGGTGGAGCGTTATAACCAGATCATCTCAGATCTCGCGAACCAATATGGTGCTCTGACCGTCGATTTTTATGGTTCAGATATTTTCATTGAGTCTGAGACCCTTGCCTCAAACGGTTTTCACCCCAACCCTACCGGGTACGCTTTGATCGCACAGGCTTGGTACAAAGTAGTGAGTAGAATATTGCCATAATTTTTATTTCCCCAATGCAAATGCCGCCACACTAAACGCAATGGCAACATTCAATGACCGCTTTTGCCCTTGCATCGGGATGGAAAGTATCTCATCGCATTGCGCAAGTAGATCCGGGTCCACGCCAGTGACTTCGCTGCCCAATATCAGAACAGTTTTTTCATGATGAGTAATCTGTTTGCCAACCTCAATAGCGTTATCACCTTCTTCCAATGCAATAATTTTCCACCCTTCTTTTTTCAGTCCCATTACTAACTTGACCGCATCTTTATGATACGACCATGGCAGATATTCTTCTGCACCAAGCGAAGTTTTTGTAACCGCTTCATTTTCTGGAGTAGGAGTGATACCGCATAAGTAGACATGGTTGAAACCAAACCCGTCTGCGCTACGGAAGATGGATCCCACATTCCAGGCAGAGCGGATATTATCTAATAGAACAGCATGAAAAAAATTCTCGTTTTTGTTCTTCTTTTCGAGGACTCGTTCTTCATCTTGAATCACCTTGTTTAGAACAACTTCGGTATTTCCAAGACAGATCGGGCAACGGCTGCCGAATGAACCGCCTTGTTGCATTGGGTAGCGTAACCCACAAGATTCACAAACTCGAATTTCAAAAATGAGTGATTGCATGCGTAGTAATGATGCCTTTTAGATTATCAGTCAATTGCTGAAACTATAAAATAATCAAAAATTGCGGGAACAGGTTCATTTTCCAGACTTTGACCCGTTACGATCCCGATCTTTTGAATATCCATATCAGTCATAAAACTGCTTACTCTGTACCAGATATTATTGTTCTCGCTTACCGATAAATCGACAGTGGTCCCATTTCGAGTAAGCCTTAGATACACACCATCGTTATCGAATCTGGCTGCCTTACGGGGTAATTGCAACTCTCCAGCCTGGTAAATATCCAAATACATGCCTTTACCGATGCATCCGTAAACAGGGGCACAATAAGCGCGTCCTGCTTGTATATAGTTATCATTTGAACTATAAAGTATGATGCCGGCAAATTGATTGTTTCTTCGCGGTCTAAACTCAAAATATGTCTCGATCTTAAAATTTCCTTGCGGGGCTGGGCGAAGCAATAAATTTGAGAAATTCCCGAGGTTTACATATCCGCCAACGACATCGATTTGGAGGAAGCTAGGTACGTTTGTTAAGTTCCACAAATCTATTTGTTCGTTTTGCCACTCCCAACCAGAGTTTAGACTTCCTTCAAAGTTATCTTCAAATAGAACCGTTGGAAGTTCAGTGGTAGGTGTGGGTATTGCGATACTTGTTGGATTAGGTGTAGAAGAAGGGAGTTCCCTAATAGTAATGGATGGAGTGGATAAAAGGATGGGAGTAGACTCAGAATCTCCTGCTCTCTCTCCACACGCACTAACAGTAAATAAAATAATCAACATCCACAAAAATTTCTTCATTTCATATCCTTTTTCTCAACAGAATGATTATAACGGTTTATTTTATATATTATTTTTAGCGGTTGCATGAAGTATGATTGTAATTATGCGTACTGTCATCTTCAACAAGCCTTATGGTGTTCTATCCCAATTTACAGATGAAGGAACTGGACATTCCACTCTCAAAGATTACATCCAGGTACCCAACATTTACGCCGCGGGGCGGTTAGACAGGGATAGTGAGGGATTGCTTCTTCTAACCGATGATGGAGCATTGATCAAGCGCCTGACAGACCCCAAACATCATATAGAAAAGACCTATCTTGTATTGGTAGAAGGCGACCCGACACCTGAAAAGCTAAAGCAACTCTCCAGCGGAGTCCAGCTCAAGGATTATGTCACCCGTCCGGCTACCTTTCGTCTCATTCCTGACCCCAACCTGCCCGCTCGATCTAAGCCTGTCACCCCGCATGGACCGACTACCTGGCTTGAAGTAAAGTTGAGAGAGGGCAAAAAACGCCAAATCCGCCACATGACTGCGGCGGTTGGTTTGTTCACCTTACGGATATATCGGGTTGCGATTGGAAAAATTAAGATTGGTGGGTTAGAAGTTGGTCGGTGGCGCGATTTGCAGCCAGACGAGATCAAATCTCTTCGCTGACTTTCAACTTCTCAACCTGCCAACTCTCGGGTTTGCCCAACCCTGCTTCCAGGACAATTCTAGGCACGATCTCTTCCCAGCCCACTGCCATGAGATGAATGCCATGGACGCCTTGCTTGGTTTTGATCTTTTCGATCAACTCCAGAGCGATCTTTAAGCCTTCTTCTTGCTCATTGCCTTTTTCTTTTGCTGCTTCCATACGGTTGAGAATGGATTTGGGCACAAAAACACCAGGAATTTTTTTGTCCATATATGCTGCGGTCTTATAGTTCTTTAATGGGGTGATACCGATCATGATATAGACCTTATCCAGAATATTGCGTTTGGCAATCTCATTTAGCCATTCGTCCAGAGAATCTGCGTCGAAGACAACATTTGTTTGGAAGAACTGCGCACCTGCATTAACCTTTTTCTGTTCGCGCAATGCTTGGAACTTCATGTTAGATGCGAATGGCGAAGCCGCTGCTCCCAGGAAATATTTCGGCGGATGTTTGATCTCGCGTCCATCGAGATATTTAGCTTCGTCTCGCATACGGCGCAGGATCCAAAGCATCTGAATCCCATCCAGGTCTACGATATCCATGCGCCCTTGTGGACCTGGTCCAAGCGACATACTATCACCTGTCAGGCAGAGGATGTTGCGTACACCCAGCGCGGATGCTCCCATGGCGCTCGACTGCAAATTGATGCGCGTATGGTCACGTCCCGTGATCTGCATGACAGGGTCGGCATTCAAATCCAATGCCATTTTGCTGCATGCCCAAGAAGACATGCGCGGGATGGCTGAAGCGCTATCCGTAAAATTGATCGCCGTTACATATGGCTTGAGCATTTCGATGTTCTGTTTGAGTTTGTCGGTATTGATCGAAAGGGGAGGGGTGACTTCCGCTGCTACTACAAATTCACCAGCCTTAAGCCTGCGTTCCAACTCTGAGGCAGGTTCGGTGTATTTTGGCGCATGATATTCAGAGTCGCCTTGCCACCAATCAGGTTGGCGCACAGGTCTAAAGATGGAATCCAAGGTTTGAGTAACTGCACCAGCCTCACCCGAAGTAAGACCCGTAACGATATTCTTTATCCCCACTTTGCCTGCTTGCTCTACCACATCACTCCAGGCATCTGTGCCAGCTTTGTTCCAATCCATGGGTGGCAGAACTTCGAGCAACAGCGCTTCACGTCCAAGCTTGAAGGATCGGTCGTAGATCTTATACCAAATGCACGGGCGGGATTCATCGACATAACAGCGTTCAGGGGTCGAGCCGCCACAGGGTCCGTTCCGTAACCCCTTTGGGCATTCCATTGGGCAAATGAACGCAGTTTCTTGCAGGAGGCAGTTTCCGCACATACGACAACCGAACAGTGGACCTTTGACTGCGCGCTCAATGACCGCCAATGCACGTTTCTTGAACGGTTGGCGTTTGAATGGCATAAAAGGTGGTTGGTACCGACGACCCGGCGTGAACCCTGGCATAGAGTGCCTCCTATGGATTATACATTATATATAATTTTACCCCTTACTCTAAACTTTTGGGAAGGCACCTGCTATAATTTTTGGGATGAAATCTCTTTACAACTGTATCTTTGTAGCGCTTCTTTTCTTGACCTTTATCCTGATGCCGTCCGAAAAAGTGGATGCCCAACCTGTGGTTTTATCTCCTGATCGAACTGCACAGGAAATGATCGTAAAGGTGAATACCTTGCGCAACTCAAACGGATTGTTGCCTTATTCCACGAATCCAATTTTGATGAAGGTTGCTCAATCTCACGCGGACTATATTGCCAGCACGGGTGTGTTGACCCATTTTGATCAAGATGGCAAACGCCCATATCAGCGAGCAATCGACGCCGGCTATGATGTGGCTGGGAATTTATCTTCTGGCGGGTTATTGACAGAGGCGATCTTTTCTGGCTCGGGAATATCTGATGATGAGGTCATTTCTACCTGGCAAAGCAATGCTGCTGATTCGGTTGCTTTGCTTTCATCATCCTATGAAGATGTTGGTGTTGGCATATCTGCGGCGAACGGTATAACATACTATGTTTTGGTTGCTGGTTCAGAAAACGAATCAACGAGCCCAGTAGTAGCCTCGCCAGGAGCAGGGACACCTATTTCGGTTGGGACCTCAGCTCCAGTTGCCACCCTTGGCACTGGGACTGTATATCCGAACACTGCACTTCCCGGTGGGGAGATCTATCATGTTGTGCAGAAAAATGAAGCCTTATGGAGTGTTGCTATTTTATATAACACCACGATTGAAGAGTTGAAATTGTTGAATGGCTTGGCCACGGATGAAATCTTTGAAGGGCAGAAAATTCTGGTGCGGGCAGTAAATACCCAAACCCCTACTCCTTCGCCGATCCCAGTTACGGTCACATTGGGAATCCCCACCTCAACGGCTACACTCCCGGTTACGCCAACGAAGACTTCAACCCCAACGCCAGTGCCCACTCCACCAACCAGCCTGCAAAATGGGGGAATGGTTGTAGGTGGAATTACCTTTGTCGCTTTGCTTGCAGCCGGCTTGGGGGCTTTTCTTGGTAGGGCGAAAAAGAAGAATGACGATAATCTTAGGTAACTACCCTGCTATTTTTGCTATACTGGTATTGAGTAATGTCGATCCTGATTTTCTTGCGAGTAAAGGAGTGATACCCAATGAAAGCATACGTCATGATCAAGATCCGTGCTGGTGAAGTGAAAGAGGTGGTTAACAAGTTGCGCAAGATTCAGAGTGTGAAAGAGGCGCATATGACCTTCGGTCCTTATGATGCTGTTGTAGAGGTCGAGACTGCAGATGTGGCGACATTGGGGCAAGTCACAGCTTTGGAGATCCAGCCAATTCCCGGAGTGGAGCAAACCTTGACTTGTCTTACAGTGGATGTATAGTCCAGATTGAATTTCATACGAGACGATACCTATTGTCTCGTTATTTTTTAACTCTTGTTTTCACGATAAGATTTTAATCGGGGAATTTTTATGTCGTGCAATTGCTTTTGACATGAAATCATTTATTATTAGTTTTTACTACAGCAAAGCGTCAAGAGGGAAATATTTTGTTTATCTTGTGGGTTTTAACAAAGCAAGATGACATCTAGTAAAATATATGACCTTTTGAGGAATTAATGAAGAGACTTGATCAGTTAACGTTCATCCGATTTGGTATGGTAATTTTGATCGTGATCTTTCACGGTTATGGGGGAATCTACACGGGATGGATGTTGAAAATCCCATTTTTCGATTCATTACTCGGAACTGCAACTACAGCGGTGGGATTTATGTACGTTCTTTCTGGATTTGTTATGTCTTTGGTGTATCACAAGTCTGAAGAGAAGTTTGAAATTGCAAATTACTGGAAAGCCAGGTTTGTCAGGATTTATCCCCTCTACATATTCGCTTTTCTTCTAACTTGCTTGTATTATTTTGACGCTTTTATCTCAGTTAAACCGCAGAAAATACTTGCCAATATTTTTGCTGTTCAGGCATGGATTCCAGCATATGCCCAGTCATTTAATTACCCTGCCTGGTCAATTACAGTTGAAATATTTTTCTACTTAATTTTTCCTTTTCTTACAATTTGGTCGTATCGAATATCCACAAAAAAATTAATCTGGGGCTCTATGATATTTTGGGCGATTAGCCAATTGATATATCATATTGTTTGGATAGGCTGGTTTGATACACAACGTCAATTCGTATTGTACTTCCCACTTATTCATTTAAACTCATTTGTTGTTGGCGTGGTTGGCGGAATTTGGTATGTGCGCGAAGGCAGGTTGGTGGCACATAATCCAGTCCATAACAGGTTTTTATTAGGGCTGAGCATTATCTTCTCATTGGGATATTTGATTTTGGGGATGAGATATGTCCCTTCTTTGCCGCATGGACTTCAACCCATGGCAGGAATTCTTGCCCCCATCATGCTCTTGTTTATTCTGACATTATCGTTGGATAATACAAGGTTATCCAAATATTTACAGCTTCCCTGGCTGGTAACCTTGGGTGAAAGTTCCTACGCGATTTATATTTTACATGTACCAATTTCCTGGTTATTTGAAAAATACCTGGCTGAATTTAACATTCCAAATGCAATAGGGGTATTTTCAGTATTTAATGTACCCCTAATTGTTCTATTCTCCGTGGGATTGTATATGTTTTTTGATACTCCCTTACGAAATTGGATGAGGGAGTATTTCAAAATTATAGATATTCGTCTGTTATTACTGGATTTTGCAATATTTATTCCGGTGACTTTTTTCATTTTCCAAATTCGTTTTGATGAAAGGGAATATCGTCTTCTTTACAGAGAGATGGAGAGGGTGGTATTTTGGGTGGGATTTTTCTCCCGCCCCTTGCTATTAATGATCTTTGGGTCTTATCGTTTATCCAATTTATTCAGTGAACATTACAAATGGCAAATGCCTGTAGTTGCATCGTTTTCAATTAGTACTTTATTGATGATGGCTGTGGCATATTGGGGGTATGTTACAGGATGGTTTGAGAATTTCCCTCGCAGCGTTTTTGTTTTGGATTGGGTGATCATCACAGCTTTTTCTTTAATAATTCGGTTTACATTACGCAAGTTGGGAATATACAAACAAGAAGCAGTGCCCGCCTGAAAAAGCGGTCATTCCATTCAAGGAATGTCCGCTTTTCGTTGTGGTATCCTTAATTTCCCCGTTATGAAAAATCTAATACGATCTGCTAAATTTCTTCGTCCCTATACTTGGCAGGTGCTGGCAAGCCTGCTAATGTTGTTGACTCTTACAGGATTGAATCTCGTCATTCCACAGATCATTCAATCTGTTGTGGATGATGGACTTCTTAGTGGAAATACCATATTCCTTGTTCGTTCTTCGCTTCTTTTGTTTGCACTTGGGGTTGTTTCAGCGCTGCTGGGCTTGGGCAACCGTTATGCTTCTGAGTGGGTGGCAGCGCATGTCGGTTATGACCTGCGCAATCGGATGTATGACCATATTCAATATCTGCCATTTTCCTATCATGACCATGCGCAGTCGGGACAGTTGATCTCGCGTTGTATCGAAGATGTACGTGCCATCGAAAAATTTGCAGGTTCATCCATTCCAGAATTGGTTCGTTTTGTTTTGTTGACGGTAGGGATTTTGGCTGTGATGTTATCTGCCAACGTGAGTCTGGCTTTTATCGCGCTATTACCTATGATCCCGCTCATTTTGATGACAGGATGGTTTGGCACAAAGATCGGCAAGTTGTTCTTTGAAGTGGACAAGGCTGTAGGCGAAGTATCCAACCGATTACAAGAGAATGTGACCGGGGTGCAGGTAGTCCGTGCATTCGCTCGGGAGAATTATGAGATACAGCGTTTTGAGGCATCAAACAAAGATGTTTATCGAAAGTGGCTGTATGTGATCGGTGAGTGGGCGAAGATCATGCCAACGACAAACTGGCTTATCACGATCGGTACGATTTTGATCCTGTATTTTGGCGGGCAGATGGTCATCAACGGCACGCTGACTGTTGGGGCTGTTGTGGCATTCAATGCGTATTTGTTGATGATGGCAGAACCCGCTCAAGCATTGACCGGTCTGGTCAATGCAGGTGGTGAGGCGGCAGCAGGTGCTCAACGTGTGTTCGAAGTTTTGGATACAGAACCAGAGATCCGGTCCAGGAAAGAGGCGGTGATTTTATCCACGTTAAAAGGCGAGGTAGAGTTTCGTAATGTCACGTTGAAGTATCAGGATGAGAATAATCACTCGCTTTCCGAAATCAATTTGAAGGTGGGCCAGAACAATATCGTCGCGTTGATCGGACCAACTGGTTCAGGAAAAACATCCTTGGTGAATTTGATCCCTCGTTTTTATGATGTGACGGAGGGGTCGCTACTGGTGGATGGACATGACGTGCGAAATGTGGAGTTGAGCTCATTACGCAAACAGATCGGCATTGTTTTGCAAACATCACTATTGTTCTCCGATACGATCCGTGCAAACATTGCCTATGGCAGGCCGGATGCGACCGAAGAAGAGATCATTGCAGCAGCAAAAGCAGCTCAAGCTCATGATTTCATTACCGGCTTTACAAAGGGTTATGACACTATTGTTGGTGAACGTGGTGTAACTCTTTCAGGCGGGCAGCGTCAGCGAGTGGCGATTGCGCGTGCTTTGCTGATGAATCCACGCATTTTGATTTTGGATGATTCGCTTTCCAGTGTGGATACACAAACTGAAAAATTGATCCAAGCGGCGCTGGATGTGCTGATGGAAGGGCGCACAACTTTTGTAATTGCCCACCGCCTTAGTACAGTACGCAGAGCAGATATGATCCTGGTTATGGATAAAGGACATATCGTTGAAATAGGGACGCATGAAGAACTGCTTAAGGCTGGCAGATTGTATAGAGAGGTCCACGATTTGCAGCTTGTCCAGAGAGAAGATGATGCTGAAGGTATTGTTCCGATCAGCGGTGAAAAACCCATGCATGAAAATACCATTTATGCGGGAAGATCAAATTCAGGGTGATGACATGACTACGAAAATTATTCCTCCTGAATTTATCACCAGATCTGAAGAACAGCTGGATAAAGGTTATGACCCAAATGTTGCAAAGGGTTTGTTTCAATTTCTGAAGCCATATTATGGTCGTATGATCTTTGCGCTTGCCATGATGGTTATTGTGACTGCAGCGGCTGTTTCAGGACCATACTTCGTCAAACTTGCCATTGATGAAGGTATAGCCGCCAAAGACCCAATCGCCTTGCGGAATATCGCATTGATATATCTCGTAGTTTCCATGATTCAGTTAGGTTTCAACTACTGGCGCGTACGCATTATGGCTCGTGTGGGTCAGAACGTTCTTTACGATGTGCGTACCTCTATGTTTGCTCACTTGCAAAAGCTTTCCTTAAGTTTTTACAATCGCTATAGCGTGGGGCGTGTCATTACCCGTGTTATCAACGACGTAGGTACACTGCGTGAGTTCGTCACTTGGGCTGTATTGGCGATTGTCCGCAATTTGTTGGGAATTATTGGCACACTGATTGCGATGCTCGCCTTGAATTTCAAATTATCTTTGTTGACTTTTGCGGTTTTACCAGTAATGATTTGGGCAACCATCGCTTTTCGCAAAGCGGCGCGGCAGAATTACCGTAAGGTGCGTGCTGCGGTTTCATGGGGTAACTCGGTTTTGGCTGAGAATGTCAATGGTGTGCGGGTGGTACAGGCATTTTCGCGTCAGACTCATAACTACAATACTTTTAGTGGATATGTAAATCGCTATTATCTCGAAACCAGTCTTGATGCGGTTTGGGTTGCATCATTGTTCACGCCTGTGATCGATCTACTTGGGGCGTTGGCTACAGCTTTGGTCGTTTATATTGGTGGGACGGCAGTGTTGGGTGAGTCGATTACTGCGGGTGTTTTGATCGCTTTCGTTCTCTACATTGACCGTTTCTTCGAACCTATTCGTGACCTGAGCCGTCGTTTTGATACGCTTCAGTCCACGATGGCAGGTGGAGAGCGCATCCTTGAATTGCTAAATACGCCGATCGAGGTCCGGGATGAAGAAAACGCCAATGAAATGGGACCTATAATCGGCGCGGTGCGATTCGATAATGTCTCATTTCATTATTCGGATGACCCGGTTTTAGTCCTCGATCAAATCCATTTGGATGTAAAGCCCGGCGAGACGGTTGCCCTTGTGGGAGAAACCGGTGCCGGCAAGACGACCATCGTCAAGTTGCTGGCGCGCTTCCACGACCCGACCTCAGGCGGGGTACACATTGACGGTGTGGATCTGCGGACGGTGACTCAGGGCTCGCTTCCCGCTCAAATGGGCATGGTGCTGCAAGACCCATTCTTGTTCAATGGTACGGTGAAGGAAAATATTCTGTTTGGGCGGTTAGATGCAAAAGATGAAGAAGTGACCGCCGCTGCCATAGCAGTAGGTGCGCATGACTTTATTATGAATTTAAAAAATGGGTATGACACATCTGTTGAAGAAGGGGGCTTGACTTTGAGCGTGGGGCAGCGACAGTTGATCTCGTTTGCGCGTGCCTTGTTGGCAAATCCGCGTATTTTGATCCTTGATGAAGCGACCTCTTCTGTGGATACACAAACCGAACATATCATTCAAACCGCTTTGGCAACTCTATTGAAAGGTCGGACGTCTTTTGTTATTGCGCATCGTTTGTCCACCATTACAAATGCAGATAAAATCGTGGTCATTGACGGTGGAAAGATCGTTGAACAAGGCAAGCATTCTGAACTGCTTGCCTTGCAGGGACGATATTATGAACTCTATAAGACGGGTTTTCAGGAGTAACCATGACCGATAATCAGAACGAATTTCTTTATAAGATGTCCAGCTCGTTGCGCAATGGTCTAGCGGATGTACAGGCAAAGGTCAATGACTTGTATAAGATCGAGGAGTTGGAAGACTATCTGGATATTCCTGATTCCCCGATTGAACATCTTAAAGCGGCACTGATGCCTTTGGTGATCCAGGTAAATGATTTTCAAGATTATGCCGAAACGGTGACGAACCGTATGGAGTTGGATCTGCAAGAAGTTGATATTCATGCCTTGCTTGAGGGTGTTTTGATGATGGCAGATCAACTGGTCGAAATGAAGGGTGGCATTTCGTTAGAAGAAGATATTCCTGAAAATCTACCGACGATTGAAGGCGACCCGACCCGTCTTTCTCAAGCATTGCTCAATTACATCCATAATGCAGTGAAGTTCACAGATAATGGCACAGTGACCGTCCGAGTTGAGCGGGAAGCGGATAGAGTCTTGTTTGAAGTGCGAGATACTGGAATTGGTATTGCCGAAGAGGATCAGGAAAAGATTTTTGAACCCTTTGAAACCGTTCTTGAAGATAAAGACGATCCGCGTCTTGGGATGGGACTTGGTTTGAAGATCGTTGAACACATTATTGACTTGCACGATGGTGAAACCTGGTTCGAAAGCAAAAAAGGCAAGGGGAGTTCGTTTTTCTTTACGGTTCCTTTGTAATCAACCACGATC
>JBEBCV010000291.1:0-7358 GCA_041157505.1 Chloroflexota bacterium
GCAGAACCCGTCAACCAACCACGGAGTTCCATCGCCTTGACCACACGGTCGATGGCGACCATGTAAGCCGCATCGCGCATGTAGACCTTTTCCTTTTCGCTGCGATCGAACACGCTGTTGAAGGCAGAGGTCATCTTCTCATCGAGGCGCTGCAGGACTTCATCCTTGCTCCAGTAGAAGTTCATATCGTTCTGAACCTGTTCGAAGTAGGAGGTTGTCACGCCGCCGGCGTTGCAGAGGAAGTCAGGAATGTTGAACACACCGTTCTTCTTGAACACTTCGTCGGCTTCGGGGGTGGTGGGACCATTCGCGCCTTCAGCAACGATCTTGACGCTCTTGGAAACCTTCTTGACCGTATCGGCATTGACCTGTCCTTCGAGCGCGGCAGGGATAAGCACGTTGCCTTCGAATTCGATCCACTTGTCACCATCATCCACCTGGTAACCGGCATCCATCGCCTTCTTCTTGTCGATGGTTCCGTATTCATCCACGATGGAGAGCAGAAAGCGCGGATCAATGCCACCCTTCTTGCTGTAGGTGTAGGCTTTCTTGTCATGGCGGTCGTAGCAGGAAACACAAGCCACAGTACCACCGAGAATTTCAACAAAACCGATTGCCGCATATTGCGACACGTTACCAAAGCCCTGAAGGATCGCAACGGATTTCTTCGGGTCGATGTTGAGGCGTTTCATCGCTTCGCGCACGGTGTAGATCACGCCATAGCCAGTGGCTTCGGTGCGACCAAGTGAGCCGCCGCCGCCAAGGGGTTTGCCGGTGAATACGCCGGGGGTGTAGTGACCAACGAGCTTGGAATATTCATCCATCATCCAGCCCATCATTTGAGGAGTGGTTCCTACATCGGGAGCGGGCACGTCATTGCGTGGACCGATATTTTTCCACATGGCGCGTACCCAACCGCGGCACAGATCTTCCTTCTCGCGAACAGTAAGAGTGGAGGGGTCAACGATAATACCGCCCTTACCACCGCCGAGCGGGATATCTGCCACGGCGCATTTCCAGGTCATCCACGTGGCGAGCGCGCGCACAGTGTCGAGCGTCTCAGCCGGGTGGAAGCGAATACCGCCCTTATTGGGACCGCGTGAGTCATTGTGCTGAACACGGAAGCCCTGAAAGACCTTGAGCGAACCATCTTCCATACGAACGGGGATGCGGAATGAATATTCACGCATCGGCCAGCGCAGCACTTCTGCCACGCCAGAGTCGAGCTTCAATTGCTTGGCAACAGCATCGAACTGTTTCTGTGCCATTTCAAACGCATTGATCTGTCCTGACATAATACTCTCCTAAGTAGAGGTTTTAGAGAAAATATAAGCGGGCACTCCGGACGGGGTGCCCGCTTATTCACAGCCTATGTAAATTCGCTGGTTCATAAGATCGGTAATTCCAATAAATAGCTCTGAAACTATACAAGAATTTCAATTTTGCGTCAATATGACAAAAGTACACTGATTTCTGACACCTTGTAATAACCCTTTCCCCCCTAAATAGGATACGCTAGTCATATTTAGGTTTTCGTTTATCGAAGAACGCCTTCACCGCCTGTTGATGTTCAGACGACTTGCCCGCTTTCTCTTGCAGGACTCCTTCTCCATGCAGGACACTTGCCAGGTTGGGAAGAACTGCCTCATTGAACGCCTTCTTCCCCAAGGCAAACGCCTCACGCGGACCTTGAGCCAGGTCGCCAACCATTTGGTCTACCACACGCTGATAGTTGAATCCACCGAGTCTATTCACGATGCCCCAATTGAATGCCAACTGTGCGGGGATGGGTTTATTGGTATAGAAATATTCCTGGGCACGTCCCAGCCCGATGAGTTTTGGAAGCAGCAACGAAACACCAGAATCCGGTGCCAGGGCAATACCGCTAAAGCCAACAACAAAATATGCACTTGTATGTGCAATGCGTAAATCACATGCCAAAGCAATACCAAACGCCGCACCTGCACATGCTCCATTGACGGCAGCCACAACAGGCTTGCCCATCTCGCGGATATGTAGAATCAGCGGGTTGTATGTCTTCTCTAAATGCTCGGCATAAGAAATATCCCCACTATGTTGCTTCATCTCGGTGATGTCTTGCCCGGCGCTGAAAACTTTGCCGTTCCCCGTTATGACCACACAACGCACCTGCGAATCTTTTTCGGCGTCAGTCAATGCATTTTGCAAAGCCGTCGTCATTTCAAAGTTGAAGGCATTGGCGCGTTCAGGACGATTAAGGCTCAGGGTAAGCACACCAGATTTGAGCGTGGAGAGAAGCGTAGTCATGTAGTCCTCAAAATAAAAAGTGACAGTCACCATGTTGATGACTGTCACTGATTTTACATCTTATTCGCCGGGGTAATCGTCCAGTTGGTCGTCGTCACCAGCGTCATCGGTTTCGTATTCGACCTTTTCACTGTCGAGATAAACCCACAACAACAGGACGTGCCCTTCCTGCGTTTCCACATTGCGAGCAGCGAGAATGGGAGCGGTTTGTTCCAAACCCGTCTCGTTGCGATAATGCAAGTGGATGGAGGTTTTGTTATGCCACGCGTTATAACAGCGCTGCACAAGGGCGGGACCATTAAACGTGCGCAGGCGGGTAAGCGCGGGGATGGAGAGATTCGGGCTTTCGTTCAAGCCCATTGCCCATCCGTCGTTGACGTGCTCAAAAACGGGGGGCGGACCTTCTATGATCGTAATTTTGTCGTCCATATATAAATTTACCTTGGCGGGAATATACCACAAGTGGGTTGTCGAATCGTTTCAGAAATTTATCAGAATCGGAATCAGGACAAATTGACTATATATCCATACAATCATTGGATGAGATAATTCCCACATTCACAAATGGAGGCAACCATGAAAAAACTGGTGTTTTTATCACTTTTGTTGGTTAGTTCGTTGGCCTGTGCCACACTTGAAAAAGCTCTTGAGGCGGGGCAGCCTACGCCTACCCCCTTTGTCCTTCCCACTGTTGTTTCTCAACAAACCAGTGAACCAGCCCCAACCGATGTAACTCGAAGGGAGAATTTCGATGTCATTTGTGCTTCTGAAATTCCAGAGGCTGTCGAAGCATACAACCAAGGCGTGACCTATGAGACTGCCGGAGATATTGCCTCCGCTGAAAAAGCCTACCGTGAAGCCATTGCCCTGGACCCCAATTACTGTGATGCGATGGATAACCTCGCTTTGGTCTTGCGCCAAAATGGAAACATAGACGAAGCCATTGCTTTGTATGAAAACTCCATCAAGATCGCACCGGATAACGGTGTAGCTCATTTAGGATTAGCGAATACCTATATGGAGTTGGAAGAATACGATAAAGCACTCGTAGAATACAACGCCCTTTTAGCCATTGATCCTAATGACCCGGAAGGATATTATGGCGCAGGCAGGGTGTATTTCTCAAAAGAAAACTACAAAGATGCTATTACACAATTTTCAATAGCAGAAGAACTCTATAAAGCAGAAGGTTCCGCCTATCTTGTGGATGCGCAGGTATATCTCGGCTTTTCGTATGCACTCATTGATGACTACGAAACCGGGCGTGATTATCTTGAAATGGTCTACCCACAAATGCAGGATAACGGGTATGTAAACTACTTTTTGGGATACTGCTATTATTACGGTACATCCATTCGTGACGAGAATCTGGCAAAGCAATACCTTTTGCGCGCCCGCGACCTCGGCATAGACCTGGGACCCGAATTGGAAGCATTTGTAAACACACCATGAGCAAACTTACTCCCAAGATCATCCTCGAAGGTACGCGCCTGACCTTCAAAACCGATATTGCTTTTGCGCTCAACGAGCATCCGCGAATTGTGGGCCCGCGTAAGTACAAGTACCATTCGCCGCTTATTTCCGGTGAATGGTGTGCGTTCACCAACTTCCCCTGGGGGCGCGGACTGATCAACTTCGAGCCGCAGGAAGAATCCCTTGCCATGGAAACGTACGATACATGGATCAAGTTGTTCGAGCTGCAAAAATATTATTCATGGATCGTGGACCGCTTTCATCTCTCCACTCGCATGTATCAGTTGATGACCTACAACAAGGATTACGACTTCCGCTGGCTGGAGGAACGATTGCTTCCGCTCAACTTCCGCCTCGTACTGATGACCCGTTCCCCTGAGTCTTTTGCCGCCGCCCGCGCAGAACGGTTGAAGGTTTCTGGTAATCCATCCCAATACGATGACTTGAATCTTTTTGTGGAAGAACAAAAACTGATCCGCAAGTTGTTCGAAGATTCGATCCTGCCCAAGATCGAGATCGACATCTCCGATAACAACATCAACGCTGCCGTGGAGCATATCGCAGACTGGATGGAATCCACGGGCGGGTTGTACATGGCAGAATAAACATTTCATCGGTATACTTGCCGGCATG
Organism: Chloroflexota bacterium; assembly: GCA_041157505.1. Lineage (GTDB taxonomy): Bacteria > Chloroflexota > Anaerolineae > Anaerolineales > Villigracilaceae > Villigracilis. Next base: position 4,393 of record JBEBCV010000291.1, read on the forward strand.
GCTATCCCAGAAAAGATCGGACGTTATGAAATTAAAGGTGAACTTGGGCGCGGCGGCTTTGCTACTGTTTATCGCGCATACGATCCACGCTTCGAACGCGAAGTAGCCATCAAATTCCTGCCGCCAGAGTTGATCCACTCTGACCCGCAGTTCCGTATGCGGTTCGAACGTGAAGCCAAGATCATCGCCAAATTGGAGCATCCCTCCATTGTGCCAGTCTATGATGTGGGAGAAGAGAACAACCAGCCATATTTTGTGATGCGCTACATGAGCGGGCTCTCGCTTTCTGAACGTATCAAGGCACATACCTTTACCATTCAGGAAGCCGTAAAGGTCATCGAACAGCTTGCACCAGGGTTGGACGAGGCACATTCGAAAGGCATAGTTCATCGCGACCTTAAACCTGCAAACATCCTTTTCACCGATAAGAACGTTCCCCTCATTTCCGATTTCGGCATTGCAAAATTTAGTCAGGGTGATACCACCGGCAACATGACCGGTTCTGCCATCATCGGCACACCAGCTTACATGGCACCCGAACAAGCCTCTGGTGACGCCATTGATGGTCGCGCCGATATTTATGCGTTGGGCGTGATAATGTATGAAATGGTGACGGGTAAACAACCCTACACTGCAGATACCCCGCTTGGACTGGCGATCAAACACGTCACCGAGCCTGTACCGCGTATCCTCGAAGCCAACCCCACCCTGCCCGGTTGGATGGAAAAGGTCATCTCGACGGCAATGGCAAAAAATCCTGATGACCGCTTCTACACAGCTGTGGAATTGGTCGAAACCATCAAAGCCTTCCTACGTGGAGAGAACCCCGAAAGAAACATGAACGCTACGGCAAAGGTATCGCCGTATAACAGCACAGCCACCTTCAATCGTCCAAAGACCGAAGTACATCCTCAGCCGCAAACCCACAGTCGAAACTGGGTCTTACCAACATTTTTATTTGTGGGGTCTATTGTCATTCTTGGCATAGGCGCTTTTATTCTCTTTAACACAGACCTGCTTATGTCCCTGTTAGAGCCGCCCGTTATCGCTACAACTTCAGAAATTATTAGTGAAACAGAGGCACCCCTCGTTGTTGAGATCACTGCCACAACCGACCTTGTCACTCCATCTACCGAGATCGCAGAAACAGAAAGTGCTCCAGGCGTGCCCATCATTGGCGGCGCGGATAAGATCGCTTTCTTGAGCAATAACGACATCTGGGCTATGAATGTGGATGCCAGCGATCTAAAACAATATACGAACGATGGTCTGCCAAAGTTCAACCTGCAATGGCTGCCCAATGGAAAGAACATCCTCTATATGACCGGCAAAACGGTAAAGACGGTCAACATTGATACTGAAGTAGAAGACGTGGTCATGAGTTTTGTTTCTGCAGAATACTTCGACGGATTTAGCGTCTCTCCAGATGGCAAACAAGCCGCCATCAGTGTGAACCGCGAATTGTTCATCGTTCCTTTTGACCCCGAAAAATTACGCACCGTCACACGCAAGAGCGCCTTGCTTGAATTGGGTGGGTGTTTTTACAATGACCTCGCCATCAAAAATGTGCAATGGTCAGACGACAGCTCACAACTTGCCATCGAATTTGTTGCCAATGCCAATGGATCCTTTGCTGATGCGATCCGCATTATCAAAGTTACTGGCTGCAATGCGATCGCCGGTTCGAAGGTTGACGAGTTCCCTGCCGGACGCTTCCAATTCTCAAGCGATATTTCCAACTTCGACTGGGATGGTGACCTGCTCTTCTTCCTCACCAGCAACGTCCGCAACGGTGGCTTTGGTGACCTGGCGTTATATAACATCTTCACACACAAAGTTCAAAAAGCCGCCCCCTACGAAAGCAACTGCTGTTATCGCGATGCCGCTTTCAGCCCCGATGGTAGTCACATGATCTTTGCTTTTCAAGATATTCGTCTTGCAGGTGATAGCCCGATCAACCTTTATATCATCCCCGCTGACACAATCTCCACACCACGTACACTCACCCCAATTGCATTGCCTGAAGGCTTTTTTCCAAATCGCAACGACGCACCACAACCTGTGATGCGCCCCGCACAACCTTAAACTGCCTTCACGATCTCTTTCACCAAACCTGGTCCGCGATAGACCAAACCGGTATAAACCTGCACCAGCGCCGCCCCCATGTCGAGGCGGCGTTTTGCATCTTCTGGATTCATGACTCCGCCCGCGCTCACAACTGGGATATTTCCATTCACCAACTTCAACGTCTGATGAAGAACCGCCTCACTCTTAACTGTGAGCGGACTTCCACTCAACCCACCTGTTTCTTCCCGATATCTTGACCCCAATCCCTCACGGCTCAACGTGGTATTGGTCACGATCACGCCATCCATGTTCGTGTTGAGGATCGCTTCCAACGCCTCACCCAACTCTGCATCCGAAAGGTCTGGCGCAAGCTTAACGAGGATTGGTATACGTTTCTTATATTTATCCTGCTCCACCAAACGTTGTTGATGCAATTGGGTGAGCAGACCTTCCAAAGCTTCACGCCCTTGCAAACTGCGGAGCCCCACTGTATTGGGCGAACTGACGTTGATGGTCAGATAATCTGCATAGGCTGCAAATCTCTTCAACAATGCAAGATAGTCTAAAACCGCTTCTTCATTGGGAGTCTCTTTGTTCTTGCCAAGGTTCACCCCAAGGACCGTGTTCCAATTTGAACCGCGAGAAAGTTGTTGCTCCAAATATTCCATACCGCGCGAAGGGAAACCCATGCGGTTTATAACTGCATCATCTTCCACCAACCTAAACACCCGCGGAGATGGATTCCCCGGCTGAGGTTTGGGGGTGACCGTCCCCACTTCCACATGACCAAAACCCAATGCCGCCAACCCACGGATCGCGACACCATCTTTGTCGTATCCCGCTGCCAACCCGATCGGGTTCTTAAACGTCAGCCCGAAAACGGTGACAGGTTTAAATGG
>JBEBCV010000292.1:0-8732 GCA_041157505.1 Chloroflexota bacterium
ATCACCCTGATGAATCGGGTGATTGAGCAGGATATCGAGACCAAGGTCAGATTAATGTATGGCGTCATGATTGCGGATGCGTCTGATATCATCCTGAAACTCGCCCCCATTATCGAACTGGATTCCATCGACCAGCTGGCAAAACTAGCCGCCAATCAAAACTCAGCCATTCTCCGAACCTATTACCTAAACAGCGTCTATTATACGCTTCGGGTTGGAGAGATATCCTACCGGTATATTCAAGAAAAAAACAAAGTCGGATAGGATCAGAGAAGAGGAGTATTCAATGTTTGCCAAATGGTTTCGTTCCCTTCTGATCAAGGTGGTGGTTTTCTTCTTCGCGGTCAGCATCGCAGGGGGCATTTATTTTGCGTTGGCGGCCAATATGGTGATCCCGCAGACGTATACAGGGCGGAAGACGCGTTCGATCACAGCCAATGAAGTCAAACCCGATGCATGTATCGGTATCAACTTGTACGATGTCATCTCCGGTACCACGGGCACAGCGTTCAATGATTTGTTGATCGGCACTTCCGGGAATGACATCCTGGATGGGGGGGATGGCAGCGACTGCCTGGTTGGAGGTGCCGGGGATGACACCTGTATCGGCACCCCGGACGATGTGTTTGTCGGGTGTGAAACCATCTCAACCCCCTGATGGGGGAAGCCCCCATTTCTTCAATGAATTTTTTGCGTACCCCAATTCAATTCGATATGAATTCCTAAACAGCAATAAGGGGGCATGTTTTGTACGGATCGTTTGATATCGTGGTTCCTTGAACTGCATCTTTTTCAACTTGCAATCAATTTTCCATGGCGCACTTGTGAATGGTGCAGAGAGAAAGATATTGGCCCCATAAAAGGAAAATGATCTGTATCCAGGATCTCCGGCACACAGAGCTCCCAGCTTTATGTTTAATCCCAAAAACCGGTCACAACGATCAGAGAGCCATCGGAATGATGGCTCTCTGATCGTTGTGGATCTTGTTTAGGCATGAACGGGAAATTTCCCTTTTGGAAAAATGTTTGACTTTACATGCAACCGCACCTGTCCATCTTGGGTGCGTGAATATACTTTTGAGGTATGGAGGGGGATTTTATCATTAAGAATATCTATAATAAAAAAACAGCGCGGACATTTGTCCGCGCTGTTGGCTTTCAACGTGCAATTAGTCGAGCAGGTCCTTCGGAATGTTGCCGCCATTGGCAGCGATCTGGCGAAGGACTTCCTTGTGCAGCCAGGTGTTCATGCGAGCGGAGTCGCTCATCTGGTCCGCTGGGCAGTTGAGTTCTTTGGCGAGTTCTTCGCGAGCTTCGCGGCTGGAGTCAAGCTCAAGCAGTTTCAGCAGGTCCACGATCGAAACCTTCCAGTTCAGATCCTTGCCCTTGGCGCGCTGTTCAAGTTGCGCAACCACATCTACAACGGTGATGGCAGCAGGAGCGGAAACGGCATCATCATCCTTCTTAATGGTGGCTTTCACACCTGCACTTGCAGCAGGAGAAGCTTTTGCAGCTGGGGCAGCGGGCTTGGCGGCGGGAGCGGCAGGTTTGGTGGCAACACCGGCTCCGGCAGATTTTGTTTCTTCTTCCTTCTTCTTAAGACCAAGCTTTTCAAGAATGTTACTAAAGAGACCCATGGCAATAATCCTTTTCTCTGAGTTTTATTACAGGCTTTCAATATCCTGTCTTGAAAAATTATACTGGTTTATCCCCATTGAAATATTAAAATATCGTCAATGTTTTTTTGTTGTATTAGTACATAAGTCTGATTTTGATTCTGACAGTCTGCTATATAATCTGCCGAATGGAAAACCAAAAAAATCCCTTCTGGACTCGTGACTCATCTATTTTATTGGGCGGCTTTTTCGTCACCATCATTCTTATCCTTTATATCTGGTGGCCCCTTGCGGAAGAAGTGCTTTCTTTTGTCGATTGGAACGGCGCCTGGTGGTTGTATATTGATTGGCTGTTGTTGGGCATCTTCATTTTTATGTCTCTGACCATTGTGGCGCGTGCCAACATCAAGACCGACGTGTTGATCGTCTTTGTTGGGATCTGCGGCGGGCTTGCCATCGAATCTTGGGGTACTCAAACCAACCTTTGGCATTACTACACAGCCGAACGCCCGCCGTTGTGGATCATCCCCGCGTGGCCTATTGCAAACTTATCCATAGACCGCATTACCCGCTTCATGAACTGGTCGCTCCAAAAATTAGAATCTCAAACGCAGCCTGTTCATCGCTCTGTCTTTCCTGTTCTCTATTGGATCACTTTCGCCTCTTTCATGACCCTGATGCTGGTCTTTGTTTCCCCGACCTTCGATAAATCCTATACCATTCTTGCCCTTCTGTTGTGTATCTTGCTCATTCTCACACCGACAGATCACCGAATGGCATTGTTAACTTTCGTCGCCGGGGTTGGGTTGGGTTATTTCCTGGAATTGTGGGGCACAACCCGTCAATGCTGGATATATTACACATTTGAAACACCGCCTCTTTTTGCCGTGCTGGCGCATGGCATGGCAGCCGTCGCTTTTTGGCGGGCTGGGCTGCTTGTGTCGAAATATTCAGTTGCATTCAATGTGTTTTTGAGACGTAAAGTGGAAGGATGACCAACCCCATTTGTGAAGCAGGTTTTATTATCCAAGGTTGACCAGAATGGTAAAATAATTTGAAGGGTGGGGACAAATTTATAAATAAGTAATGTAGTGAAGCCGTCTTATTGGTAAAGAGGAGAGTCTTATGAACAAGAAAATCTCAAGGCTTACAACGGCAATCGTTACCATCTTCGCAGCCATGCTTGCTTGTAATAGTTCAGGGAGTTCCACTGAAGGTACCGCCACACAACCTCCCACTGAATTGGCAGCGATTTTGGATACCCCAACCAATTCTTCACAAGCTGACCCCACCATTCAACATCAGGTCTTCCCTGCTGCCCTGCCTGAAACCCGAAGCGGACAGGCTGGCGATCAAAACTCATCCATAACCTCAGACCAGAAAAAGTCCAATGGCGGCGATAGGTTCACACTTGAGCAATTCGAGCGTCCATTCAATACCGACATAATGGATGTGTATTTTCCTGCTCTTGATATCACAAATACATATGTTTATCAGGACGACCTGTGGATCTACGGTTCGATTAAAGTAGTGGATCGCTCAGCTGAGACTGTTGAACCGTATCGTTTTGCCATGCAATTAGACATTCAATTGGATGGCAGGGGCGATTGGCTGATCCTTGCCTTGAACCCATCCTCTACCGAATGGACAACAGATGGAGTTCAAATTTACTTTGATGCCAATGAAGATGTGGGCAATCTGACGCCCATGGTGTCTGATAAAAATGCCCTTACGGGGGACGGTTTTGAACAAATCATTTTTGATCAAGGATTGGGGGATGATCCAGACGCTGCATGGGTACGCATCTCACCTGACGACTCAAATACCATCGACATTGCAGTAAAAAGATCTTTACTTGGAAACCCAATTGCCTATTTAGTGAATATGTGGACCGGTCATGGCACTCTTGACCCCGCTATGTTCGATTATAGTGACCATTACACTCATGAACAGGCGGGTGCCGCAGATCCAGGATTCCCGCTTTTTTATCCGATCAAGGAGATATACGAACTCGATAACTCGTGCCGGATCGCTGTAGGGTTTCAACCCAAAGGGAATGAGCCGGGTTTGTGTTTGGTCGCGGTTCCTCCATCTTCTTCTGGTCCTGAAGTAGTACCAGGTTCAGGTCCTGGCCCAAGTTGCGTTGAATATGGAGGCAGTTGTGGCGGAGGTGCTTCATGCTGTAATGATATACCTTGTAGTGGCGGGATATGTCGGTTTAATTAGTTAACTTTCAATATTAGAAATAAAAAATCCGCGAGGGCTCGTCCTCGCGGATTTTTGCGTGTAGGTGAGGGGAAAACTTTCAAAGTTGAATCGCTCACAAAAAACTGAATCAGGGAAAGGTCAGGGAGGAGGCGAAGATGACAAAAATCCACTTGACAAAAAATAGTAACTCGTATAATATTTTCACGTCCTGATAATTAGTAACTCGTATACTATTTTTAGTGAGGTCCTTTTGTCTGTCAGAAACGCCATTTTAGGGTTGCTTGCCCAAAAGCCCCGCCACGGGTATGAGCTTCATTCTGCCTTTTCCACGGTGGTGGGTGGCGCAGCATGGGATGTAAAGCCTGCCCAGATCTACACCACACTTGAGCGTTTGGAAGAGTCAGGTTTGGTGGAGACCAAGTCTGACCTGGGTGAGGGAAGAGAGCCGGATCGGCGCATCTACGCCATCACCCGTGATGGGCGAGAGGCATTGAAGGACTGGTTCGACGACAGCGTCCCTACCGAGCATCAACGTGATGAGTTTTATGTGAAGCTGATGGTCGGACTGTTATCTGGAGATGCAGACCCAACTCGCATTATTCAAATCCAGCGTTCACGCTTGTATCAGGAACTGCATGATGCCACCACCCAGCGCGATAAATTTGATCCGCTCATCGAAATAGCGCAGATCCTTTTAGTGGATAAAGCCATCATGCACCTCGAAGCGGACTTGCGCTGGCTCGACATGATCGAAATGCGTTTGGAATCCATCAAAGACCAGCCTATTCCAGAACCCGAGATCCGTAAGCGTGGCAGACCAAAGAAGATCGATGCCGGGTCAACGTACCCGCCGCCGGATGGAAAATAATTTTTTATTGTGACGATTTCAAATTTAGAGAAGAAAGAAAAAGATATGTCTAACATTCAAGTAGAAAAACTTACAAAGACCTATGGCTCAGGCGCTACAGCAGTGACCGCGCTTGACCGTGTTAACCTCACCATCCGTGAAGGCGAATTCGTCGCCATTATGGGACCCAGCGGCTGCGGCAAATCCACCCTTTTGCATTTATTGGGCGGGTTGGATAAACCCAGTGCAGGGCAAGTCTTGATCGCGGGGCATAACCTGGGTGATCTGAACGACGATAATTTGACCCAACTTCGCCGCCGTAAGATCGGGTTTGTTTTCCAATTTTTCAATCTCATTCCGGTTTTGAATGCGGTGGAAAACGCCGCGTTGCCGATCACATTGGATGGTGCGAAACCAGCCGACGCAAAAGCCAGGGCAACGACCTGGTTGACAAAATTTGGTTTGGCAGACCGCCTGCATAACCGCCCTGATCAACTCTCCGGCGGACAGCAACAGCGCGTCGCGATTGCCCGCGCCCTGGTTGCCGACCCAGACCTGATCCTCGCTGATGAACCCACCGGCAATCTTGATACGCGTTCCAGCGATGAGATCGCCAGCCTTTTGCGCGATGTTGCCAAAGAATACAAACGCACCGTGGTCATGGTGACACACGATCCGCGCATTGCTGCCTATGCCGACCGCATCATCTTCCTAAAAGATGGCAAGGTGGTGGATGAGACCATCCTCGAAAGAAAGACCAGCAAGTCTGCAGATTTTGTCGCCGGTAAGGTAAAGGAAATGGGAGATTGACATGAATCTCCAACTTACCCTCGCCGCTCGTTATCTTAATGGGCGCAAGTTACGTACCTTTCTCACAACACTTGCCGTTGTTTTTGGCGTGTTGGTGATCTTTGGCATGAACATCATCATGCCCACCATGCTCAACGCGTTGCAGGTTAATGTTCAAAGCGCAGAAGGCGCAGTGGACTATAACGTTACACATATTTCCGGCGAGCCGTTCCCTGCCAATATCGCTGACAAACTTCAAGGCGTGGATGGCGTGCGGGTCTATGCACCATCGTTGGATCGGAACGTGAACATCCCGGCTGATTTCTTCGATAATGACCCGAATCAGCCAGATGCCATCACCGTGCTCTCATTAGCAGGCATTGACCCTGAAACCGAAAACACACTTCGTGCGTTTTTGATCGTTGAGGGACGTATCCTGCAAACCGGTGACACAAGTGCGGCAGTGATCTCACGTTCTCTCGCAGATACTTTACAAGTGAATGTGGGTGAGACCTTCCGTATTCCCAGCTCAGATGGCACCACCGAGCTGACCGTGGTGGGCATTCTACCTGCGCAGATCACACCTGGGAATGAAACAGTTTGGGTCAACCTGCCTCAAGCACAATCGATCACGAACACACCTGGCAAGGTCAACATCATCAATATCAACACTGAAACGATGGCGATGGAAGAACGCCGTACCGAAGTGCAGAAGAATATTGAAACTGCGCTTGGGAATGAATATCAAGTGGGAACACTGCTGAGTGGAACTGAAATGTTCGCTTCACTTGAAATGGCGCAGACCATGTTCAACGTCTTTGGCGTGTTGGCGCTTTTCATGGGCGGCTTCATTATCTTCAATACGTTCCGCACCATCATTGCCGAACGCCGCCGTGATATCGGTTTGTTGCGAGCCTTGGGTGCGAATCGACGCACCGTCGTTGGCATGATCCTTGCTGAAGGTTTATTTCAGGGAATCATCGGCACGGTGTTTGGCTTGATCTTTGGTTATCTTGTTGGGTTGGGTTCCATTCGGTTGGCAGAACCTTTCATGAGCAGATTCGTCAACTTGAATCTTGGCATGCCGGTGGTTTCTCCGGTGCTTTTGATCGGTTCGATTCTGCTTGGTGTGGGTGTGACGGTTATCGCGGGGTTGATCCCTGCAATTGGCGCCAGCAAGGTGACTCCGCTTGAAGCGTTGCGTCCATCAGCGGCAGATTCGAATTATGACCAGCGATCAGGCATCGGCTTCGTAGGAGGCGTGGTTATCATCCTTCTTACAGTGCTTGCCATCCTCACGCGGAATCCGATTTTCATTGTTCCTGGCGGTTTGCTTTTTCTGTTGGGTTTGGTGTTGGTTGCTCCGGTATTGGTTCGCCCATTCACGCTTCTCTTTGGTCATCTGATCGCTATGTTCTATGCACGCAAAGGGATCGGTGAACTCGCACAAGGCAATATTACTCGCCAGCCTTCACGCGTTGCAGTGACTGCCAGCACAAGCATGTTGGCGCTCGCGATCATTGTGGCAGTGGGCGGCATGATCTCAAGCCTGACCGTCATTTTGTATGACATGATGCGCAACGATCTCGGCAGTGATTATCTTTTTGTTCCGCCGTCCATTGCGTTGTGGGGCAGCAACATCGGCGTCAAGCCGGAGTTCGCCGAACAGCTCAAAGCCATTGAAGGCGTGGACCAGGTCAGCACGCTGCGATATGCCAGCGCAACATCGAACGGGCAGGTGATCTCTGTGTTGGGGATCGACCCCGCTTCGTTCCCAGCCGTATCTGGTCTTTACTTTCAAGACTCTCTCTTCGCTGATGATGATGCCACCTACTCAGCGCTTGCAGATGGACGCAATATCATCGTGAACGGTGCCATGCTGGCAGCGCTGGGCAAGCAAGTGGGTGATACGGTGGAGTTGGTCACCCCCAATGGTGTGTTGAACTATCGTATCGTTGCACTTGGCGCGGATATTATCAATGCCAAAGTGGTTACAGGATATATCTCGCATGGCAACCTGCAAGCTGACTTTGGTTCGACGGATGATGTTTTCCTTCAACTTAATTTGAAGAAAGATGCAGACCGTGAAGCAGCTGATGCGGCGATCCGCGCTTTGGCTGTGAATTACCCCACGTTCAAAGTTGTCTCTGGCACGGAGTATTACACCGCGCTCAGTTCGCAAATGGATGCAGCGTTCAGCAGCATGTTCGTTATTTTTCTTCTACTGGCTGTACCCTCGCTGATCGCCATGCTCAACACACTGACCATCAGCATCATCGAGCGGACTCGTGAGATCGGCATGCTTCGAGCGGTAGGCACGACCCGTCAACAGATCCGTACGATGGTCGTGACGGAAGCATTGCTGTTGAGTGCCATTGGTACCGCGTTCGGAATTTTAGGCGGTATCTATCTTGGATATGTCATCGTTGTTGCCATGGATGGAATCTTCCCGCTTGGCTATGTTTTTCCGCTGAGCGGCATCCTGTCTGCGATCGCGATCGGTTTGTTGTTCGGTGTTTTCGCGGCGTTCATCCCTGCCCAACAAGCAGCCCGCTTGAATGTGGTGGAGGCATTACGTTATGAATAAGATAAAAAGAAATCACTTTCAAATTGAAAGGAGTTTAAGATGAGTTTATATCTGCGCATTGCATGGCGCAACGTTTGGAGGCAGCGTCGCCGTACCTTCTTGATCGCGGTCGGGATGGGTGTGACGATGGCGTTGCTGGTGATCTATGATGGATTGCTCGGAGGTTTCGAGCAGGCGATTTATGGCAATGCCATTCAATTGCTGGGTGGAAATATTCAGGTGCATGCGCCTGGGTATAGTGATAAAGCTGGCGGCAAACCGTTGCTGCCGATGGAAGATCCTGATGCTGTTGTGCAAGCTGCTGAGTCGCACCCCGATGTGGTTGTGGCTTCGAAGCGTATCGTCACCGGTGGTTTGGTGACCAACCGTGAAGGCGCGTTTGCCATTTCGATCGTCGGTGTCGAAACCGATAAGGAAGGCAAGATCACGCCGGTTTCAGAAAACATCAGCAGCGGTCGTTACCTCCAGCAAGATGATGGCGATGTGATCGTCATCGGTCAAGGGCTTGCCACGGCAATGGAGATCGAAGTGGGTGACCGTGTCACACTGGTAGGGAATTCGACTCATGAACAGACCCGTCAACGCACGATGACCGTGGTCGGCATCTTTGATGTCGGTGTGCCATCAGTCGAGAAGAGTACGATCTACGTCTCCCTGGCTGAAGCGCAAAGTCTCTTTGGCTTGG
>JBEBCV010000293.1:0-8009 GCA_041157505.1 Chloroflexota bacterium
CAATCGTCCATCGTCATATTTCGATAAAAACACGTCCACTCGCCCGTATGGCACGCCGGACCCGCAGGCTCGACCAGCACCAGCAGCGTATCCGCATCACAATCCACGCGGATCTCGACCAACTTCTTCACATTGCCCGATGTCGCGCCCTTATGCCAAATCTCCTGCCGACTGCGTGACCAGAACACTGCTTCGCTTTTTTCAAGAGTCAACCGCAAAGACTCGGCATTCATCCATGCCATCATCAGGACATCCTTAGTCACTATATCCTGCACAATTGCAGGGACAAGTCCATTGGCATCATATTTTATTTCCGACAACAACTCTTCTTTCATCTTTCCTCTTCTGCTTAGACCATAGACGATAGACCACAGACCATAAAACCTTATTCACTCACCACTTTCTACTCACAACCTGACAGGCACGCCCCACCTCGCCAACTCTTCTTTCAACTCAGGGATTCTCAACTTCCCATCATGGAACAACGACGCCGCCAAAGCCGCATCTGCCATGCCTTTGGTTAGCACATCCGCAAAGTGACTGGGAGTCCCCGCCCCGCCCGAAGCAATGACAGGCACAGAGACCATGTTCGAGATGATACTCGTCAGTTCAAGATCATAACCCGCGAGTGTGCCATCAGCATCCATGCTGGTGAGCAGGATCTCGCCCGCACCCAACTCTACGCCGCGCACTGCCCACTCGACAGCGTCAATGCCTGTGGGGGTCCGTCCGCCCGCCACATACACTTCCCAACTTGAACCGTTGCGACGTGCATCAATCGCCAGCACGATGCACTGCGCCCCGAATCGACTCGCACCTTCAGAAAGTAACTCAGGTCGCTTTACTGCCGCCGAGTTGACACTGACCTTGTCCGCGCCAGCCAACAGCAGATTACGCATATCGTCCACTTCACGGATTCCGCCGCCGACTGTCAACGGCATGAAGACCGTCTCTGCTACACGGCTCACCAACTCCAAGGTCGTCTTGCGTCCTTCGTGGGTTGCGGAAATATCGAGAAAGACCAACTCGTCCGCGCCTTGCTCATCGTACAGACGCGCCTGCTCCACAGGGTCACCCGCATCGCGCAGGTTCACAAAGTTCACGCCCTTCACCACACGTCCATCTTTGATATCCAAACAAGGGATGATTCGTTTTGCTAACATTTCAAATTCCTCTTAAAACACTAAGGGCGCAAAGTACACAAAGGAGAAAAGGTCTTAGAAGGTTTTCCTTCGTGACCTTAGTGTCCTTTGTGTTTAAAGATTCAACGCCTCATTCAAATCAACCGTCCCATCATACAACGCCCGCCCGATGATACAGCCTGCCAGTCCCGCATCCTTAGCCGCCTTCACATCATCGATCGTATGCACACCGCCCGAAGCGATCACGTCGAGTCCGCTCTTTTCAGATAACTCTCGCGTCGCAGGGATGTTCAACCCGCTGCCCAAACCGTCGCGGCTGACATCGGTAAAGATAACGGTAGCAAGCCCAAAGGTCCGCATTTGAAGCGCGAGGTCAAGCGCAGGCACGCCACTGTTATCCTTCCATCCGCGAGTTCGCACGAGTCCATCGCGCGCATCGATTCCAACAGCAATTTGTTTCTCGCCGAAACGAGTCAATGCATCACGTACGATTTCGGGTTGTTCAATTGCAATTGTTCCAAGAATCACGCGGCTCACACCCAACGACAACGCCGATTCAATAGACTCAAGTGAACGCATCCCGCCGCCGAATTGCACGGGCGCACCGAGTTTCAAAATTGCTTCAAGCGCAGCGCGATTTGCATTATCACTTTCACCGAACGCGCCATCGAGATTCACCACATGCAACCAGGCAGCGCCAGCATCGATCCAACGCTTCGCCGTCTCGGCAGGGTCATCACTGTACGACGTCATCCGCGCGGGGTCACCTTCTTTCAATCGCACCACTTTGCCGCCGCGCAGATCGATCGCGGGATAGATCGTAAACATCACGCCTCCACAAAATTTTTCAAAATGCGCAGCCCCACCGCCTGACTTTTCTCAGGGTGAAACTGCACGCCAAACACATTCTCGCGCCGCACCGCGCACGCATAGCGAATGCCATAATCCACTTCCGCGATCACATCGGATGGATCGCCCGCCTGACAGTAAAACGAGTGATTGAAATAGACATACGCCCCATCTTGGATTTGATCGAAGAGCGCTGCCTCTTTCTTAACTGTGAGTTGATTCCACCCCGTATGCGGAATCTTCACCGATAGCGTATCTGCAAACTTCACCACCGTGCCGCGCAGCAGACCCAAGCCTTCGTGCTCACCCATCTCTTCACCAATCTCGAACAAGGCTTGCATGCCGACACAAATTCCCAGCATTGGCACACCGCGTGAAACGACTTGCTTCACAGCGTCATCGAGTCCTTTGGCTTTCATGCCATCCATAAAATCACCGAACGCACCCACGCCAGGTAACACAACTTTCTTCGCTGCTAAAACTTTTTGCGGGTCGTCAGTTCGTTCCACACTCGCACCGACATTCTCCAACGCTTTCTGAACCGAACGAAGATTGCCTGTGCCTGCGTCAATCAACACAATGTCTTTCATCTTTCCTCTTTCATCGTCTTTACAAACTTCCTTTTGTCGAAGGGATGCTTCCACTGCGTCTTGGGTCAAACTGCGTGGACGCATCCAACGCGCGCGCCCAGGCTTTGAACAAGGCTTCGGCTTGATGATGGTCATCACGCCCGTATAAGACTCGTGCATGGAGATTACAACGCGCCTGAACCGCAAACGACTCGAAGAAATGCGGGAACAACGTCACAGGGATATTCCCAACATACGGCGTGTGCCATTCGACCTGCACCACTGCATACGGACGTCCTGACAAGTCCATTGCCACGTGCGCGAGAGTCTCATCCATCGGCGCGAAACTATCGCCCATGCGGACAATTCCCTTGCGGTCGCCCAACGCCTTATCAAAGGCTTGACCTAGTGCTAATGCCACATCCTCCACCGTGTGATGGACGTCAATGTGCAGGTCCCCTTGTGCTTTAACGGTCAGATCAAAGAGACCATGCACGGCAAGATGAGTCAACATGTGGTCAAGGAATCCCACGCCTGTGGAAATCTCGTGTTTGCCTGTTCCATCCAGGTTCAATTTAATTTCGATCTGTGTCTCATTCGTTTTTCTTGAAACTTCGCTAAGTCGCATAATTTCTCCTTGTCAAAGGTCAGCCGACTTTCGACCTTCGACCTTTGACTATATTTTTCTCAACGCTTCCAATAAAACATCCGTATCACTTGGACGCCCCACACTAATGCGAATGTGATCTCGCAACCCAGGCTTGTTGAAGTAGCGGATGAAGACTCCGAACTCCTGTGCCAACTTCGCTTTCAATTCGGAGGCATCGCACCCGTCCACTTGGCAGAGGATAAAGTTCGATTGGGTGGGATATGGCTTTAGGTATGGAATCTTCGTCAGAGCGGAGAGGAGGCGGGTACGTTCATCCTTGAGTTTTTCGACCAGCAACTTCAACTCATCCACATTCGCCAGTGACGCTTGCGCGGCAACACTCGCGGCGACGTTGACATTGTACGGCTGCTTGGACTTCCACAAGGTGGGCATGAGCCATTTGGGGAACGCGCCATAGCCAATGCGCAGACCTGCCAACCCTGCCCATTTGCTGAACGTGCGCAACACAACGAGATTTTCCCGTTGCGGCACTTCGCGGATTCGGCTGAGGCTTGCGCCGAGGTTCTCGCCAGCAAATTCAATGTAGGCTTCATCGAGCACCACCAACAGCGGAAGCGCGAGCAATTCATCCATCATATCTGATGGGATCAACGAACCGTCGGGGTTATTGGGCGAAGCGATGAACAACAACTTTGGCTTGTATTCATCAACTGCTTTTTGTATGCCGTCCATGTTCAAAGAGAAGTCGGCATTGCGCGGGACTTCGATACAATGCGCGGCGTTCAACTCGGCATCGAAGGGATACATGCCGAAGGTCGGCGGGCAGGAGAGGATGAATTCGTTCGGCTCAAGGAAGACACGCATGAGCAGGTCGAGCAGTTCATCCGCGCCAGAGCCAGCGAGCAGATAGTCTTCGTCTACACCTGTGAACTGTGCCAATGACTGGCGCAAGGCACGCGACTCAGGGTCGGGGTAGATGTGCGGAAAGTCCATCTCCGCGAGCGCCTTGCGGACAGCGGGCAGAACGCCATAGGGATTTTCGTTTGCGTCGAGTTTTACAATCTGCGACGGTTCACGCCCGATACGAGCAGAGAGAACTTCGAAGGGTTCGATGGGAGTGTAGGGTGGAAGGGATTCGAGGTGGGTTCGGATTTGCATGATTTTTCCTTTGACGATTGACGATAGACCATAGACGATGGACGACCTTCAATGGTCTATCGTCCGTCGTCCATCGTCCTTAGTAGCGCTGCATTCGCGTGCGCGTCCAGTCCCTCAGACTGCGCGAGGGTCGCGGCGACTGGACCAACGGCTTGCACGGTTTTATCATCCAATGCGACGAGGCTGACGATCTTCACAAAGTCCCACACGTTGAGCGGGGAGGCAAAGCGGGCGGAGCCGCCTGTCGGCATGACGTGGCTGGGACCGGCGAGATAGTCGCCCAGCACTTCAAAGGAATGTTCACCCATGAAGACGCCGCCAGCGTTATTGACCTTCTCTGCCCAACGCCAAGGCTCGGTGACGGATAACGCCAGGTGTTCAGGTGCATACTCGTTGGCGAGGTCAACGGCTTCGGCGAGGTCACGAGTCAATACCGCGCCGCCGCGATTTTCCAACGAAGCGACGATGATATCTGCGCGGCTGCGTTGTTCGATCTGATTCGCAACTTCGGCTTGAACTTTTTGAATGAGGGTTTGTGAGGGAGTAAGCAGAATTGCAGAGGCGAGCAAATCATGTTCGGCTTGGGCGAGCAAGTCAGCCGCAACCCAACGTGGGTTTGCCGAGTCATCAGCGATGACCACGGTTTCGGTGGGACCCGCTAGCCCGTCAATGCCGACCACGCCGTAGACTTGTCGCTTTGCTAATGTGACGAAGAGATTGCCGGGTCCGAAGATTTTGTCAACAGGGCGGATGGTTTCGGTGCCGTAGGCAAGAGCGGCAATGGCTTGTGCACCGCCAATCGCATAGACTTCGTCCACGCCTGCGACGGCGCAGGCGGCGAGGATGATGGGATTGATCGGCACTTCTGCATTTGCAAACTCACGATTAGGCGGCGTGATGACGACGATCTCTTTCACGCCCGCCACCTTTGCAGGGATGGCACTCATCAAAACCGTTGAAGGTAGTGGAGCTGTCCCACCTGGAACATATAATCCCACTCGTTGAATCGGGCGGATGATCTGCCCAACAGTGCCACCGAGTTCGTTGGTGAACCATGAGGTCAGCGGTTGTTTTTTGTGGAAGGCTTCAACGCGGGCGGCGGCTTTTTCAAGTGCATCACGTTGGGCGGGCGAGATCGAACCAAGCGCGGACTGAATCAAAGCCGTCGAAACGGGAGCAGGTTTGAGATTAAGAGAATCGAGGCGTTGTGTCCAATCTTGCAACGCAGCATCACCGCGAGTCCGCACATCTTTCAAAATGCGAGTCACGGCGGCTTCGGCGGTCAGACGTTCACCAAAAAGTTTTTCGATGTTATCCATCACGCGCGCGCTGACGGGGAACTCATCGGGCGGCGTTCTTTTGAGAATGGTTTGACGTGCGGTTTGCGGGTCGTATTGTTTCATGGTTATCCTTTCAATGCCGCGAGCATGGCGGTGTAGCGCGGCGGTTCTTCTTCGAAGATGTAGGTGACGGGCGAGACGATGATGCCGCTGCCGCCGATGGCGCGCAATTCGCTGATGGCTTGCGGCAGGCGTTTGCGCGGCACGACGATGGTGACAGAGTGCCAATCTTGATTTGGTTCGCGCGTGATGATGGGGCTGACGGTGGGACCTTGCAGACCGCCGACCGATGTTTCTTCAAATAGTTTGGATGCGATCGCTTCGGGACTCCGCCCACGCATGTTCGCAATGACCAGAAGATTTTCCTTCGCCCGCATATGCGCCTCGATGTACTCGAGCAAGCGACGCGCCATCTCGAGCGCTTGTGGATTCGTTTGCAAGGCTTTGCGATTTGCAATGAGCGCAGCTTGCGAGGCTTGGATGACTCCGTCGCGCAGCGCACGCAGACGATTGTCTTGCAGGGTTTGCCCCGATGAAACAAGGTCGGAGATGATGTCGGCATAGCCGATGTTGGGCGCGGTTTCGAGTGTCCCTTCGGCGGTGATGAGCGTGTGTGGAATGTTCTGCGCTTTGAGAAAGCGTTCGGTGAGAACGGGGAATTTGGTTGCCACTCTCAGCGGACGGTTGAGACTCGTGACATACCTTTTCAATGCAGGGATGTCGGTGACTTCATCCCACACTTCGGGGACGGCGAGCATGAGCGCACAACCGCCATAACCGAGTTCGTCATGCAGGACGATGATCTCGCCGTTGTCGCCGCGATTTTCTTCGAGCACGTCGATGCCCGTGATGCCAAAGTCCACGCTGCCCTGGCGGACGCTGACGACGATGTCACCTGGGCGTTGAAAGAGGACGGTCAACTCGGGCAGGGCGGGCATCTTCGCCTGATACTGGCGCGGATTGAGTTTCTGTACGGAGAGTCCGCACTCGGCGAGGAAGTCGAGCGAATCGTCCATGAGACGTCCTTTGGAGGGAAGGGAGAGACGAAGGGTGGGTTGTTGGGTCATTTAAGTTCCTTTGGTTGGTAATTGATTGACGATGGACGACTGACCATTGACCATGGACGGACTTCCATCGTCCGTCGTCTGCGGTCTATCGTCCGCTCTTGGGTAACAAAAAACCCCGACGCAGGGTCGGGGTTTGATGAGGTGAAGTATGGGTATCTGCTATTTAGTCACAGGTACGCGCACATAAACCTCCCGACCATGCGGGGGTTGAATATGATGATGGTGGTGCTTGAGCGCGTATTTCATGATGGGCGGTATTCTATGCCGGGGCGGGGAATGAGTCAAGGGGAGAACTGTTTTTTGTTTTCCAAATGTCCCATGGATAGTTAAGCATATCTAAAATTTAAAACAACAAAGATTTTACCTTCCCTGCCTGATAGTTTTCAATCTTACTTAACTATGAGTGTTGGATAGATGAGAACTGAAATCCTTTGTCAAAAGATAAAGAGCTAGCAAACCTACTAGCAAACTTCCAAATGGAGGAGGATTCCGAAAATGCATAGAGAGATTTTGTACCACACCCCATGCAATTACAATAGCACCACCTGAATATAAAGCAATTGTCTTTCCTTTTAGTTCGCGATTCCATAAAAAGAAAGTTGAAACGATATAGCCTAAACCACCTAAAATAAATAGGATCCCTGCCACAACATATGTTTGAAAATACGGAAACCAAGAACGGATCAAATCTGGGTTTGGGTCTGTCTTTACACTATTAAACCCAGCTATACCCTCAGACCAATAACTTATCCCGATTAACCCAACGATGGCTCCAGCTATGGCAAACAAAATAATAAAAATGGTAATACGGCTAGATATTTTCAAGTCCTATCTCCTATATTGAATTTGTTATAAAGTATTTTTACAAACAACGCCTTTCTATACACTCCCCCAAACAGCCTATTGAATAGTTCATCAACAAAATCAAATAATTGAAAAACGTATATATCTCATTAATGATGCAAACTAGGCAGCGAAATAAACTTCCAATCGCTCATGCTATAATCCGCAATCGTTTGACCCAAATCATGGAGGAACAACCTGTGCGTACCAAACTCATCATCCACATGCTCGCCCTGAGCATTCTTCTTTCCGCCTGTGGCGCATCCGCTTCGGGCGGAGCGACAACCGCCGTCGAAGGTTACATCACTGCCCTTGCAAGCAAAGACCAAGCCGCCCTCATCTCCAACTCCTGCGCCGACTGGGAAGATGATGCCCTGATCGAACTCGACTCCTTCGCCCTCGTCGAAGTCACCGTAGACGGAATGTCCTGC
>JBEBCV010000294.1:0-3015 GCA_041157505.1 Chloroflexota bacterium
AAAGAAATTCAAGAAGGCTTTCTCACCAAGCTCAAAACGATTCGCGGCGAAGAGATCGCGCGCGGCGTGACGACCATTGGTCCGCACCGCGACGACTTGCGTTTCGTCATCAACAAAGCGGATGTGAGCGATTACGGCTCGCGTGGACAGATCCGCACCACACTGCTGGCGTTGAAACTCGCCGAGGTCGAATGGATGAAGGAACGCACCGGCGAATATCCTGTCATCCTGCTCGATGAAGTGATGGCAGAACTCGATGCTTCACGCCGCGCCGACTTGTTGCGTTATGTCACCCAAGAATCACAAGTCTTGTTTACAGCCACCGACTTAAATCTCTTCGACCCTGAATTCACTCAGAGTTCAGAAGTATGGGATGTAAAAGGCGGAGTGGTTACGCCGAGAAAATAGTCACACCGATTATCGGAGGTGACAGTCACATCATACGTGACTGTCACCTTTTTGATTCCTTGTGGTAAAACTATCGCTTCCAAATAGAAAGGATATGCATGAAGTCTTATAAATATTTCGACATCATCATGGCACTCTTCGTCGCCGTGTTGATCACCAGCAACATCGCCTCCTCCGCCAAGATCGTGGATTGGGGCATCAGCCTCTTCAACATTCCGCTCGCTTTCGATGCAGGCACACTGCTCTTCCCCATCAGTTATGTCTTCGGCGATATCCTCACCGAAGTCTACGGCTATCAACGCTCGCGCCGCGTCATTTGGACGGGCTTCTTCGCACTCGTTCTTACATCATTAACTCTTTGGCTCGTCGGCATCATGCCCGGCGAAGCGACCTGGAAAACATACGCCGGTGACACTGCCTATCAAGCTATCCTTGGTGGCATGAGCACAGGCGGCATAGTGTTGGCAAGTCTCTCCGGCTATTGGCTCGGTGAGTTCTTCAACTCTTTTGTGCTCGCCAAAATGAAAGTGCTCACCAACGGACGCTGGCTTTGGTCCCGCACCATTGGCAGCACGCTTGTTGGTGAAGCCATCGACTCGGTCGTCTTCATTGCCGTCGCTTCGTTATTCGGCGTCTTCCCATGGAGTCTCTTCGTCACGCTTGCGTTCACGAATTATCTTTTCAAAGTTGTCATCGAAGCGTTGATGACTCCGCTGACCTATGTGGTTGTCAACGCGCTCAAACGCGCCGAGAACGAAGATTATTACGACCGCGAAACCAACTTCAATCCATTTGCGAATTAATTCTTTTGACTTTCGACTTTTGACCTTCGACTTTCGACTCACTACAGTAAAATAACAACATGTCCAACGTACTCGTCATCGGCTCTCTCAACGCAGACCTCGTCGTCAAATCGCCGCGCTTTCCGCAGCCGGGCGAAACCATCAGCGGCGACGACCTGCAGATCATCCCCGGCGGCAAGGGCGCGAATCAGGCTGTGGCGGCGGCAAGGCAAGGGGTGAAAACAACCATGGTCGGGCGCGTCGGAAGCGATAGCTTTGGTCCATTCCTTGTTGATAATTTAAAGTCCAACGATGTGGATACATCGCAAGTCTTGAAAACGGATTCAGCCACTGGCACCGCCATCATCGTTGTGGATGCGAATGGGCAGAACAGCATTGTGCTCTCACCCGGCGCAAACGGCATGGTCACGCCAGCGGATGTAGACTCCGCTTCTTTCTCAAACTCGGGACTGCTCCTGCTCCAGTTAGAGATCCCCACGCCGACAGTTCTGCGCGCCGCCAAACGTGCCCGCGAACATGGGATGCAAGTCATCCTCAACCCTGCGCCTGCCAAATCGCTCCCAGTGGAATTACTTTCCAATGTAGATATTCTCATCCCCAACGAAAGCGAACTTGCATTGCTTACCGGCTTGCCTGTCACGGATGCTTCTTCCGCTGAAGTTGCGGCAAAAGAAATTTTGAAGCAAGGGGTCAAGACCGTCATTGTGACATTGGGCAGCAAAGGCGCATTGTTAGTGACAGCTACACAAGTAAAACATGTAGATACATATAAAGTTAATGTCGTTGACACCACTGCCGCAGGTGACGCCTTCATTGGCGGATTTGCTTCATCTTTATTGAGTGGCAAATCACTCGAAGACTCCGTCCGTTATGGATGCGCATGCGGTGCATTAGCAACAACAAAGTTCGGCGCACAACCGTCCCTGCCGACTAAAGACGAAGTAGAAACGTTTATTGCGTAGAGGCGAGGTCCCCTCGCCTTGTTTAAACACAACATCTTTGGGCGGGGAGTCCCCACCCCTATAGGACAACATGACCCCAACCCGAATCATCCTAGACACCGACCCCGGCGCAGACGACGCGCTGGCGATCCTGCTCATGCTGGCATCGCCCGAAATTCAACTTGAAGCCATCACCACCGTGCATGGCAATGTTACTATTGATAAGACCACGCGCAATGCGCTTGCCCTGCTCGAATTCTTGAACGCGACTCATATACCAGTGGCAAGAGGCTGTACTGTGCCGTTGGTCAAACCGTCACACAAGCAATCAGGCGAAATGGTGCATGGCACCAGCGGCATGGGCAGAACGAATTTACCCGAACCTAAATTAAAACCTATCGAAACTCATGCAGTGGATTATCTGATCGAACGCTTTCTCGCCGAACCCAATGAATTGACCTTGTTTGCCGTTGGTCCGCTCACCAATGTGGCGCTTGCCATTCGTAAAGAACCACGCTGTGCCCAAGCCGTGAAGGAGCTGGTCATCATGGGCGGGGCGATCCGCTCGGGCGGAAATATGTCGCCGCTGGCGGAGTTCAATATTTATGAAGACCCACATGCCGCGCATATCGTTTTCAACTCTGGCATTCCAATAACCCTCGTTCCATTGGATGTGACGTATAAATGTCTGCTCACATCTGCGGATGTGGAGCGTTTGAACAAGATCGATTCGCCCATCTCTAAATTCATCCGCGATGTGACGGCAGATTACATGGCGTTCTATTTGAAGTATGAAGGTTTTGCTGGCTGCGCTTTGCACGATCCGCTAACGGTGGCGGCAATCATCGCGCCGGAATTGCTGT
>JBEBCV010000295.1:0-7597 GCA_041157505.1 Chloroflexota bacterium
AACGACTTGCTGAAACACGATGTGCAATCGGTCGTCTTTGCACGGACACGCCGCAGCGTGGAGATGCTTCTCACCCATCTGCAAACACATATCGTAAATCTGAAATCGAAAACCGAAAATCTGGTTCGCGGCTATCGCTCCGGCTACCTCCCAACCCAACGCCGTGAGATCGAGCAGGGACTGCGCGACGGCTCCGTGAAAACTGTGGTTGCCACAAATGCGCTCGAATTAGGCATCGACATTGGCGGCATGGGGGCAGCATTGATGGTCGGATACCCTGGCACGATCGCGAGCGCACGTCAGCAAGCCGGTCGGGCAGGGCGCGGTGATCTGCCCGCTGTTTCGATCCTCGTTGCGTCGCCGAACCCGCTGGACCAATTCCTTGCGCATCACCCCGAATACTTCTTCGACCGTTCGCCGGAGATGGCGTTGGTCAACCCGAATCATTTATTGATCCTGTTGGAGCATCTGCGTTGCGCCATGTTCGAATTGCCGTTTCAACGCGGCGAAGGTTTTGGCTCGATCTCTGATGAATTGGTGGACGAGTATCTAGAGTTCCTGGTATCCAACAACGAAGCGCACTTCTCGAACGAAAAATATTTCTGGATGCAAGATGCCTATCCTGCCGCGAATATTTCGCTCCGTTCGGCGTCGCCCCAAAGCGTGGTCTTGCATACCACGGCAGATGACGGTCGTCCTACCATCGTTGGTACTGTGGACGGCGAGTCCGCAAATTGGATGGTTCACCCCGGTGCAATTTATATGCACGAAGCCCAGCAATACTTTGTGCAAGAGCTTGACCTTGAAAACCGCATTGCCCATCTTGTGCCCGTTGGCTTGGATTACTACACCGAAGCCCAGCAGCAATCTGAAATTCAGATCACATCGTTGAACGAGCAGATCGCCACTCGCGGCTGCGAGAAGGGATTTGGCGAGATCCAGGTCACCACACAAGTGGTTGGCTTTCGCAAGATCCGTTGGTTCACGAATGAAAATCTCGGACAGGAACCGCTCGACCTTCCGCCCTCTGAATTGCAGACGACCGGCTATTGGATCATCCTGTCTGAGTCTGCGCTCAAAGTTTTGCGTGATGCCGGTCTATGGACCAACGACCCAAACGACTACGGACCCGATTGGCAAAAGATAAGACTCGCCGTCAGAAAACGGGACCAGTTCAAATGTCAGGTGTGCGGCGCGGCGGAGACGAATCGCGAGCATGATGTGCATCACAAGACTCCATTTCGCGCCTTCATCCAAAACGGAGTTCTCGACCGTGAGCAGGCGAATCGGCTTGAAAATCTCACCACACTTTGCCCGAGTTGTCATCGCAAGGTGGAACAGAATGTGCGCATTCGCAGTGGATTAACAGGTTTGGGATTTGTGCTTGGCAACCTTGCGCCGTTGTTCTTGATGTGCGATGCCGGTGATCTGGGAGTCTTTTCTGAACCAGCCTGGTCTGCGGTCAATGGTCAGCCGGCTGTGGTTTTGTATGACCTTGTTCCTGCAGGCATTGGGTTCAGTGAAAAATTATTTGAACTGCACGATGAGTTGATCCGCCGCGCGCATGAGTTGGTAAGCGAGTGCGCCTGTGAAGATGGCTGCCCTTCGTGCGTGGGACCCGGCGGTGAGAACGGTTATGGCGGCAAAACAGAAACGCTTGCGATCCTGGAGCAATTGTTGAAATAAAAAAACATACCTCGCCCTGAAAATAATATTTTGTGGGCGAGTTTATTTTTTAAAAGCAAATCGGACGCGGATAAACGCTGAATACGCGGATTCTTTTTTCTTTTTCCGCGTAAGTCTGCGCTCGTCCGCGTCCAATATTAAGTTTTGAGTTATTTTTCTAGTGATTTGCAGTTTCCAACTTGCGATAGGTTTCCAGCAAGCTGATGAGAATGTCGTCGGTGAAGGTGTGCATGCGCGTGTACATTTCGGTGGCGCGTTTTGCCGGGATGTTGGCTTCGCTATAGACCTTGATAACAGATTCAACCAGCGTGTCTCTGAAGAAGAGAAATGCTTTCGCCGCATCCACATAGCTGAGGTTGTAGCGCCGAGCGCGCGATGCGTATTCGTAGCCAATGGCATACGCTTCACTTTCAGCTTCGCGCCCATTGGTGGCAACGTAGGTCATCAACCCCTGGAACAATGAACGCGCGCTCATGCGATATTGCGTCCGTGCATCTTCGTCTAACTTTTGATACCAGGATTCTTCTTGAAGACGTCCTTCGGAGATCTGCATGCGGACGTTCTTGACGATTTCCTGCATCATGCCTTCAGGTTCCACCGCCTCTTCTTTGGACTTTGAATTTGACTCTGCCCAAAGGAGAATTTCCCCACGCTTATAACGACGATGCCCGCCCTGTGTCTTGTGGACTGGCAGGATGCCTTTATCGGACCACAACCGCACAGTGCTCGGATGAACCCCGAGCATGTCTGCTGCACCTGCGAGGGAAAGCCATTCATCATTGGTCATCGTTAATATTCACACCTCTGAAATAATTAATCTGTCGCGAGTGCGACCTTATCTGCAAAGTCTGGTTCGTGCGCCTTCTTTTGGAAAACGTTCACATCTATACGATACAACATAATGGCGGCAATAAACAACATTAAAGCTTCAAGCCCGAAGACGACGAGATAACCATGCAGGGCGTCGCCGGTGAGTTGAGTGGCTACATCTGCGATGACGCCTGCCATGAGCAAACCGACCAAACGCGAGAGTCCGTTCGAGAAGCCCCATGCGCCGATGTACAAGCCGACTTTTTCCGGCACGGTCAGGTCGAACATCAGGGAAAGGTTGGCGATGGTGGAGATGCCGGTGCCGAATCCCAGCAGTGTGATGCCGATGTAGAAGGCAGTTGTGCTGGCGGTCAATCCGCTGATGACGATGACGATGAAACCGAACAATGCTGCGAGGTTGCCGGTTTGAGCAACATATTTCTTTTTCACACGTCCGTCAAGATAACCAGCAAGGACGAATGCGAACAAGGTGAACGAGTTGGTGATGGAGACGATGCGCGATGTCTGTTCGAGGGTCATGCCGAAGGCTTGCGCGCCGAAGGGTTCGAGCAATACATCCTGACTCAAGATAGCGGCGAGCAGCAAGAGCAAATACACGAAGAAGATCTTCGCCACGCGGTTTTCGGTGATGGCAGCGATCATTTGCTTGACGGTGTATGTATCCGCTTTGGGGTGAGGGGCAGATTGGTTGAAGGGTGGCTCCAGCTTGATGAGACCGATCAAGCCCATTGTCAGGGCTGAACCGGCGACGATGAGGAAGGCACGCTCAAGGGTGACCGGGTCAAAGGTGGGGACCATCCTGCTTAGGCTGATGCCCGTCACGATCAAACCGATGACCATTACAGTGAACATGGTGGCAACGGTTTTGCCGCGTTCCTTTTCGCCAGAGAGTTCAGAGGCGAGGGAGAGATAAGATACCGCAGAGAGGTTGTAGCCCATGCCCCATAAACCAAAGGCGATGATGCCAGCAATAATGCCCACCATGAAGTTCTCGCTGATGAGGATGGCAATTTGCGGCGAGACAGCTACACCGATCACACACAAGATCAACCCGGCGAGGATGTAGGGTGCGCGGCGGTAGCCAAAGATGGGGTGACGATCTGAAAAAGAGCCAATGGCAACCTGTATGGGGGAAAGCAAATATGGGAAGATGGCAAGCAAGGTAAAGAGGGTCTTGGAAATGCCAAGGTCGAAGATCATGACGCGGTTAAGCGTGCTGTTGATGGGGACGAGCGTCATGGCGACCGCTGTATGGATAAGTGCGAGTTGAAGGCGTTTGATGTTCATGGGTTGTCTTTTGGTTTTGAAGTCAGATTTTCTTGAAGCCAGTTAAGCAAAGCAAGGGCGTTCGTTATACGCCCTCACCTCAATGGACATTTTATATGTAAATTTCTGTAAGTCTGTATAGATTTATGTAGAATTTTACTAGAGTTTCGTGAGCAGACTATTACTTCGAATATCGTTGGATGAGATCGTGATATTTCTCCACCAAATCAGGCGCAGGGTCTTTTTTTTTAATCAGGTTGATAACAAAAATTATTAAAACAAAAGACTCGACCGGTAAGAGTCGAGTCTCATCTATTCTATTTATCGATGCTCACGAAAAAACTGTGAGCGAATGTTCTGCACTGACAAAGGCATGCACGCGTGTGCCGACGGGCAGGACATTTGTGTGCGGGTTCATGGCATGGATGACCTGTCCTGTATCGAGGCGCAGGCGGTAGAGGTTGAATGCGCCGCGGAAGAAACGGTCGATGATGAGGGCGTTGCCGGAACCGTCCACATGAAAATCAATGTCATCGGCGCGGATGGCAATTTCAACGGGGGTCGAAGCGGGCAGGTCCACAATTTGAGGGATCAAGCCAATGGCGGTTTGAATGCCATCGCGAGTCACTTTACCTTTGAGGAAGTCACTATCGCCCATGAACTCAGCCACAAAGCGCGTATCTGATTCGTGGAAAATTTCTTCGGGTGTGCCGATCTGTTCGAGTTTGCCTTTTTGAAGCACAGCAAGCCGATCGCCCATGTAAAGCGCTTCTTCCTGATCGTGTGTCACAAAAATAACCGTCGCTTGCATGGTCTTGAGAATGCCGCGTACATGTTCGCGCACCCCGGCACGCAAGTCTGCATCGAGGCTGCTGAAGGGTTCGTCCATGAGCACAAGTACGGGTCGAGGAGCAAGCGCACGTGCCAATGCCACACGTTGACGTTCCCCGCCGGAGAGTTCGTGCGGGTATCGTTTTGAATGAGAGAGCAACCCCACCATGTGCAGCATCTCGCCCACTGTCGTGCGGATCTCTGCCTGACTTTTATTTCGCAGACCGAATGCCACATTATCGAAAACGGTCAGATGCGGGAAGAGCGCATGATCCTGGAAGACCATGCCCACACCACGTTTTTCAGGCGGGATGAAAACCGCCTCAGACGCGACCAAAGACTGATTCAGCCAAACCGAGCCTGAATCTGGCCGCTCCAGCCCGGCGATGAGTCGAAGCGTGGTTGTCTTCCCACAGCCGCTGGGACCAACCAGCGCGAGGATCTCGTTGTCACTTAATCCAAAAGAAATATCGTTGACCGCCGAGTGCTGTGTGCCCGGAAATTTTTTGACAAGATTTTTTACTTCAAGTTTGGTCATTTGAAAATCTGTTCCCTACGCAGGAGGAAAGATAAAGGTAAGGCTGAAACGATCACAAGTAATAAAGCGGCAGGCGCGGCTTGAAAGTAGAACCCTTCGCCCGCCCAGACCCACACACGGACGGCAAGTGTATCAAAGCCAGCCGGGCGCAGCAGAAGTGTAGCTGGTAATTCTTTGAGCGAGGTGAGAAAGACCAATGAGCCGCCCGCCAACAAGCCGGGCAGGATCAAAGGAAGTGTGACCTGAATAAGTGTTTGTAGTGATGTACGCCCCATCACCCGCGAAGCTTCTTCGAGAGATGGTGAAAGCTGCCCTAGTGCTGACTCGCTTGCACGTACTGCCTGCGGCATATGACGCAGCACATACGCAATGACCACCACAAAGGGAGTCGCGTATAAGAATGGAAGAAAACGATTGATAAGCAAGACCAAACTCAACGCAATGACAACGCCGGGAATGGCATACCCCACCTGACAGACCCGCGAGATGAATTTCGAAACTTGATTCGGGTAACGGATGGATAACAGCCCGACCGGCAGTGAAAGCAGAACGGCAATGAATGCCGCGGCAGTCGAACTCCACAGGCTGTTCCAGACGTAGCTCCCAAATCCCTGCGAGCCGGTGTGGAAGAGCATGGACATTGTCTCAGGGTCGAGGAAGGCTTGAATGCTCCAAACGAACAAGACTCCAACAGGCAATAACAAACTTGCAGAGACGACTCCCAGCACCAACAAGAATGCTGGAATGCGCCACTTGCCCAACGTCATCAGCGGGGCAGGTCGCCAATTGCTTTCCATTTGGGTGAAGCGTGCTCGTCCCTGCAAGCGCAGTTCGCTCCATAAAATGCCAATGGCTAAAATGACGAGAATACCGCTCAGAACCGAAGCCGCTGAACGGTCATAGCGACCAGAGAGTTGCACAAAGATCGCAGATGAAAAAGTTTCGTAGCGCAGTAATGCCACCGTGCCGTACTCTGCCAGAATATCCAATGCGACCAATAACGCACCCGCAGTCAAGCCGGGACGTAATGCAGGCAGGGTCACTTGAAAGAGAGTCTGTATGGGAGTGCGCCCAAAAACACGCGAGGCTTCTTCGAGCGAGGCATGCAAAGTGCGGAACGCCGCACCGCTCAAGAGATACACATATGGATACATGAACAATGTGAGAATGAACGCCGCGCCCCAAAACCCAAGCGGGCTGGGAGTTGGCACGGGCTGACCGAAAACATCTTCAAGGAGTTTTGGAATCACCCCGCCGCGCGGACGCAGCAACGCCAAATGCACAATGCCGCCAATGTACGCGGGAATGGCTAGCGGCATCGCGAGCATCCAACGGAAGATTTTTTTGCCGGGCAGGTCAGTGCGTTCGGTGAGGAAAGCCATCGTCACACCGGTGAGTAAGGCTCCGCTTGTTACAGCGATCACCAACCCAAGGGTGTTGCCGAATAATTTCCAAATCCGTTCTTGAAATAACCGCTGCCATGCTTCTGGTTCTGCCCCTGCCGCTCGAATAAAAATATAAAGCAGCGGAACCGCCACAAATAAAGCAACCAAGCCCGCAGCAAGTGCAAGCCGCGGGCTGATCTTCGAGCGTAATTTTTGATAGGTGATGTTCGTGCGGGTTATTTCCATTGGCGTCCGCGCACCATTTTAGCAGGGTTTGGTGCCAGACCACAGACCACGGACGATGGACGATAGTTTTAATCTATCGTCCATCGTCAATTGTCCATTGTCTAAAGAACTACGGTAATCCAACCCGTTCGATCAGGTCGAACATTGCATTGAAGTTCGCCGCTGCTTTCACAACATCCACATCGGCAAGACGGAAATCATCCAATGGCTGTACGCCTTCTTTGATCGCCACACCTGCCAACAGCGGATATTCATAGTTCTGTTCAGCGAACAATTGCTGTCCTTCTGCCGAAACCAGGAAGTCTAAAAATGCTTGAGCTGCCGCAGGGTTGCTTGCGCCATTAACTACTGCTGCCGCGGTGGCATTGGTGAACAAACCGACCTGTCCTTCGCCCTGATCGGGATAGACCACCCCCACATTGCTGCCTTCTGCCAACTGCAAGTGATAATAATAGTGATTGACCAGACCGATCTTGAACTCACCTGCGCCAACCGCCTTGCGTACATCGGTGTGACCGCCAAAGAAAGTCACTTCATTTGCGATCAGACCGTTAAGCCATTCTTCAGTTGCTTCGTCGCCGAGTAATTGCTGCATGGCAGCGATCTGGGCTTGCATGCCGCCGTTGGTCGAGCCTGCAGCGGCAACCTGACCCTGCCACTTGGGGTCCACCAAATCGAAGATCGAGGCGGGCACTTCATCCTCAGCCACAAGGTCCTTGTTATAGATGATGACACGTGCGCGCTTCGTCAAGCCGGTCCACGCATTGCCTTCGCCAATGAACTCTGCGGGAATATTCTCCACACCAGCCGGGGC
>JBEBCV010000296.1:0-7986 GCA_041157505.1 Chloroflexota bacterium
GTTCGAAGCCGTGATCGGCTATCTCTCCGCTCCGATCGAGTGGGCGCAGTTATCGGGTAATAAAGAGGCGTGGCGCGAGTGGTGGATCAACCCTGCTGCCAAGCAATTCCACTTCATCGGCAAAGACAACATCTTCTTCCACACCTCGCAGTGGCCCGCCGAGTTGATGGGCGCAGGCAGTGCGTTCATGGAAGTCTTTGCGGGCGAGAAAAACGCGCCGCTCATCCTGCCATATGATGTGCCTGCCAATCAGTTCATGAATCTCGAATCGCAAAAGATCAGCGGTTCGCGCAACTGGGCGGTCTGGGGACGCGACGCCCTGACCCGCTACGACCCCGATGCCATCCGCTATTACCTGGCTGCGAACATGCCTGAAAGCAAGGACAGCGACTGGGATTGGGCTGAGTTCGTAGCGCGCAACAACAACGAACTCGTAGCGACATGGGGCAACCTCGCGAACCGTGTGCTCTCGTTCTGTTATAAGCATTGGGAAGGCGTTGTGCCGAATGTGGATGTGACCACGCTTCGCCCCGCGGACCTGGAACTGCTCGCCACCATCGAAGCTGGATTCACCTCTGTGGGCGCTGAACTCGACGCCGTGCGCCTGCGCTCTGCACTAGGCGAAACGATGAAACTGGCTACAGCTGTTAATCAATATCTCGATGTCAATGCGCCGTGGTCTGCTGTGAAGACCGATAAAGATGGCGCAGCCAAGACCATCTACACCGCCTTGAAAGCTATCGACTCATTGAAGGTCATGTTCGCGCCGTTCATCCCCTTCACCTCCGAACGCCTGCACGGATTCTTCGGCTACGAGACTCCGCTATTCGGCGAGCAATACACTGAAGAAGTCAACGACGCCATCGGCTCACACAAGGTGCTGCGCTATAAACCGGTTGAAGGTCTTCAATGGAAACCCAGCGACTTGAAGCCGGGATCGAAGTTAAATCAGCCAGGTCCACTTTTCAAGAAGTTGGAACCGACTGTGATTGACGAAGAACGCGGCCGGTTGGGTAAATAAAAAAACGGGCGGACCGATTGGTCCGCCCGTTTATGTTTAATCTACCGTCTACCCCGTCCAAGCAAAGCGGACACGATTCCGCTAATTGCAATGAATGGAGAACAGATCATTGCAGCAAAGCCCATGAAGAGCAAAGCTTTAGCCGAATCCTTTTGATATTGCTCGTAAGCTGCCCGGTCACCAGTAAAAAGTTCTTCAGGGACGACCTCATCTCCTGAAGACTTCTTGCCAAGAATGGTCACCAGGTCACCATTAAAGAAACCTTTATATCGAAGCGAACCTTCTCCCAACTTTTGTCCCTCGTAATCGGCGGTAAAGGCACTGGATTTTGGAACCAATTGCTCATGCAAATTCGAGCCGGTCAACATGGCATTATTCACAGATAACAAAGTAATGGGTGTCCCACTCATATCGAGGGTCAATTCCGGCACCACTGTCTCAACATGCTGCCAGGAACCCGAAGGGGCTTGCGGCGTACCGTCGGTGTTCTTGGTTTCACTCACTTCCCATTGTTCTACATCATAAGCAATAAAATCTGGCAATTGCGGGTTGGGGGCAGACCCGTTCACATAACCAGTGATCAGAATATCTGTGCCGGGAGCCGCGGAACTGACATATGCCGCATCCATTTGCGGCATCTTTTCAATATTTGCCGCCTTAACTGCCTGTCCCGGGGCAAGGACAAACGCCATCAACGCACCACACAACGCCAAAAAGATCGCAGCACCAACCGCTGCCACTGCCCCGCCAATACGATTAGTCAATGTCCTTCCAATATTACCTCTCAAATTTTGCATGTTCATTCTCCTATGATGATTTTGAAGCGGCATTATAAGTGTCAATCCATATCCACATCATCCACTGGAAGTACTAATAATTTCAAAAACATGTCTGGTCATTTTCAGACATTCTCGCTCCAATTTTCACTGTATAATTTGCACATGGCAGAGTGGATCGGTCAAACCATTGGTAAAGTTCGCATCGATAAATACCTTGCACGCGGGGGAATGGCAGAGGTATTTTTAGGCACCCACCTTACGCTCGACCGTCCGGTTGCGGTCAAGGTCATGCACAGCTTTGTAGAAAACGACCCAGATCTCATCACACGCTTCCAACGCGAAGCAAAGGCTGTTGCCGGGTTACGTCACCCCAATATTGTTCAAGTCTACGATTTCGACACGCATGATGGTCACCCATACCTTGTGATGGAATATCTCAAAGGTCCATCACTCGCGAGTCTCTTGCGTGATCTACACAAGAACGGCGCGAGATTATCGCTCTCTCAAGTGGCTCAACTTCTCAAGTCACTAGCAGCAGGCATAGACTACGCCCATTCTCAAGGCATCGTCCATCGCGATATCAAACCTGCCAACATCATCCTCAATAACAAAAGCAGAGATTATTCCGTCGATCACTTTCCGCCCGATACAGAATGTATCATCACCGACTTTGGTCTGGTACGCATTGCAAACTCAACCACCCACACTGCTTCCGGCGTGGTAAGTGGCACACCTGCGTACATGTCGCCGGAACAGGCGCAAGGCAATCCTGTCGATCATCGCTCCGACACCTATTCGCTTGGCATTGTTCTTTATGAAATGCTTGCTGGTCGCCTGCCCTTCGACGGCGACTCGACCCTTGGCATCATTCTCAAACACATCTCCGAACCTCCCCCACCCATCGATGATGTTTCGCCTGAGATCCAACGCATCATCAACAAAGCATTGGAGAAGCTCCCCGAAAATCGCTATCAAAGCGGACGCGAGCTATTGATGGATTTTTATAACGCGGTCGGCATGCATGCAGAAGCTGAGACGTTATACTCCCTCCGCTTCAGGACTCCGCCGCCAACTGTTTCTGTTACCAATAAACCTGCCACTAGCTCAAACCGACTCGTCTGGATCGCGGTTGGGCTCTTGGCATGCATCTGTCTTAGTGTAGTCTCTGCTGGATTGATCGGATATTCCGTCTATTCTTTCTTCCCAAATTCTCAAACAACTCAAATATCAACAGAAGAAGGAACACCCCATGCTGAAGACACCCACTCCGCAGGGACAGCCGAGCCAGGTACAACACCGCAACCTATCTCTTTCGGTGAATTCTTCGGGGTGTTGCGCTTCCAAGGCAACATGGACCAGGTCACAGTAACTGCGTCCCTGCCAGACCCTGCAGAGGGCACCCAATACGAAGCCTGGCTTATCGATGATGGCGGCGAAATTCTCATCAGCTTGGGCATTATGGAAAAGAATAGTTCCGGTCAATTCACGTTGACCTACCTTGACCCGCAAAGCCGAAATTTGCTGGATGGCTTCAACCGTATGGAGATCACGCTCGAAACCAATCCCGATGCGAGCCCAAATCCATCAGATACGATCTTATACTCATCTGGCGTTCCAGCTGGAGCATTGACCCACATTCGCCATTTGTTGGTCAGCTTCCCAAGCAACCCCAATCAGACTGCCATGACCATCGGCTTGGTTGAAACCAGTCAATTGGTGCAAGATGCCGGTGAACAACTGGAAAAAGCTTTCGAGAATGGTGATAAAGCGGGAATCCGCTTGCAGGCTGAGACACTTATCAATCTCATCGTTGGCAATCAAAGCAACGAGTATCAAGACTATGATGGAAATGGCAACGTGGATGACCCCAGCGATGGCTTTGGTCTTTTGCTGAATGGCGGGCAGACAGGTTATATCGAAGGGACGATCACCCACTCTGAACTTTCCGCCGCGGCTGCCGACGCGACCGCAAACATCAAGTTACACAGCGCACATGCCATCGTCAGCGCAAAGAATGTTGAAGATTGGGCTGCCCAGCTTCGGGAGGTTGCGAAGCGCATCCTTGAGTCCGAGCAAGTCGCTGAGGCAGATATCCGTTTGGCAGTCTCGCTCGCGGAGCAGATCCATCAAGGCGTGGATATTGACGGCAACGAAAGCGTGGACCCCGTTGAAGGTGAGGGCGGGGCTCTGACGGCGTATCAGCATGCCGAATACATGGCGGATATGCAAATTCTGGAAGGCGTGAACCTCTTCCCGCCGCCGGGAAATCCGTAGAACGGAAACGTCGTACTACGAATGGTACGGCGTTTTTATTTTTAAGAAATTCCATGCTGGGGTAGGTTGTATCGCATGGCTGAACGTTATATAAAAGATTGATACCAAATCGAGGAGAGATGATCCATGACCATCGTTACTGCTGAGACCTTTGTACAAGCCCCTTTGAAGTTTGCTTACCGAGCCTTTACGAATGCCACTTCGATACGCGAATGGCTGTGTGACGTCGCCACCGTCGCTCCGCACCCACGCGGACGCATGTATTTGTGGTGGGCTGGTGATTTCTATTCGAGCGGGCATTATCTTGAACTGGAAGAGAACAAGCGCGTGAAATTCCGCTGGTATTCGAGCATTGACCCCGCCCCCACCGAAGTGACCGTTACCTTCACAGAAAAAGACGGCGGCGTGAACGTTCGCATGGATCATGAAGTACCATCTGATGATTCGTGGAAGAATATGGCAGAAGGGTTTCGTGAAAATTGGGAGTATAGCCTGCGGAATTTGAAGTCTGTGCTGGAGACGGGCATTGACCTACGCATCGCCGAACGCCCAATGTTAGGCATTGTCCCCGGAGATTTCAGCGAGGAACAGGCAAAGCATCTTGGAGTTCCCGTGTACGAAGGGATGCGGCTTGATGCCACGGTGGAAGGCATGGGCGCCAAACGCGCCGGGCTGGAACGAGATGATGTACTTGTCAGCATGGCAGGCAAACCCATCACCAATGATTTCACCAGCCTACAACTCGCCATTGCTGGCAAAAAAGGCGGAGAGGTTATCGAAGTGGAGTTCTACCGCGGCGCAGAAAAGAAAAAAGTTTCGATGGAATTGACCAAACGCCCGATGGCAGATGTGCCATTTGATCCGGCGGAATTGGCGAAACGCGCCCGCGCCATAATGGAACCTGCCCTGGCAGAGATCGAAAAATGTTTTGAAGGGTATTCAGATGAACAAGCCATGATACGCCCCGAACCTAACGAATGGAGTGCATTGGAAGTGGTGGCGCATCTCATTCAAGGGGAACGCTTCAATATTATTTTCCTTTCGAGCTTGATCGACGGGTATGAAGCGGTTTCTGATGGCTTTGGAAGCAACATCAGCGAATCGATGACGGCGACGGTGAAAGCCAATCCGTCCATCAAGCTGATGATGGATGTCCTACGCCGCAGCGTGGATGAGATACTGCTCTTCATAGAAATGATCCCTGCAGATTTTGTAGCGAACAAAGGCAGTTACTATCGCTTCGGCAGCGGACTGCTTCAACCGGAATTCCATTTGAATGCGCACACCGACCAGCTTCGAAAAGCATTGGAAGCTGCCAGGTAATCTTTCGATCAGTAGACAATAAAAGAGAACCGTGTCTTTTGAGGCACGGTTCTCTTTTTACAGAAAATTTACAAGCTAATATTGAACTGAAAACAAAGGAATGGCATACTTTCAAGCATCGGAGAATAACTCATGAAACAAAATATCAAAAAACTTTCTGTTCTTGCCGTCTTCCTGCTGTTTGTGTTGAGCGCCTGCAAAGCAAATATCGCACGCAATGATGATGGTTCCTTTACTGTTGAAACATCAGTCACACAAGAGCAGTTGCAGGAAATCATCTCTTCTTCCATCGCAGATCCGCTCATCAAAAGTCTGACAGTCACGCTGCAACAGGGCTATATATCCGTGACGGGTGAAAGGGAACGTTTGAATGATGCCAGTAAAACAGACACGATGAGCTTCCGTCTGAACCTTGGTGTGAGCAATGGTGAGTTGACGGCGTCCATTACGGATGCACAAATTGATGGAACTGCCATTGAGCAAAACCGCGTGGATAATTGGAATCAGACCATTGCCAATCGTATCGCGAACATCGGCAGCCGGAACGAGAATGCAAAACTGCTGTCGGTAACTGTCACACCGGAAGAAGTTTTGATGATTTGGAATGTAACAAGATAACAAAAGGTCCATGAGATGAACTCATGGACCTTTTGTTATGCTAACTTCCGTCTATCAGGCATAAGGAATAAGATAAAGCCCAACATCCGGAGACCTGCACTCACCCACAGTGCGCCGCCAAGCCCAATTGAATCTGCCAACCATGTTCCGACGGTGGGTGCAATGATGGCAGAGAAATATTGCAGAGACTGCGAGAATGAGACAAATGTGGCGCTATATTCCGGCGGAACAGTTTTCATCAGCTCATCGAAGAAAACCAGGTCCAACCCGGCTTGAAATAACCCGGCAATGCCTGCATACAAAATGATGAGTTCCACTTTGGGCGTGGCGGCTGTCAGCGCGGGGTAGAACGCCATACCAAGCGTGGTGGCAAGCAAAACCATGCGCCCGCCATACTTGCGGGAGGTCCACGGCCAAAGGAAGTAGCCCACAAGCATCACCAAGGTCATCACCATGTTGATGGTACCGATCTGCGAGTCGGTGGCGTTCACTTCGCGGACGAAGAACAAAGGCAGGATGGGTTGTCCCAAGGCGATGGCAGAGATGTATACGAACTTCTTCAACGCAAAAGATTGAAAGGCGCGCTCACTGCGAATTAAGGAGAAATAACTTCGAGCTGAATCAATAGCCGATGAAGAAGGCGCAGGCGCGGGCGGAGTCTGAGGCGGAAGTTCTATCTTGCGTGAAAAATAATAAGAGATCAATCCGCCAAGCGAAAGCCCCATGAACATCAAACCGTAATTGATCGGGAATGCAACACGGTCAATCACGCGGGTGATGAAAAAGGTAACGATCACACCCGTCAGACCGTAGATCGCCCAACGGCGACTGAGCAAGGCATAGCGTCCTTCGGGTCCGGCAACAGCATTCATCACGACCGAAAATGCAACCGCCAAACCAGTTTGCGGAATGGTTGCAAGCCCCCAAATAACGAGGATCGCCGCCACAGCATATTGACCAGTGATGGTGAATGCAATAATACCGGTCAACGTATAACAAGCGATCACCAAAATCCGCGAAAGCCCATACCACGGCACAATGTTGCTGCGGCTCTGCAAGAAACGTCCTACGATGATCGCAAGCACCAACCCCGTAACGCCGGGCATGGAAGTCAGTAAGCCAACTTGAAAGTTGGTTGCGCCGAGGCGGGTAAGAAGCACCGGCAGGAACGGCGCAGCAACGTTCGCAATACTTACACCAATGCCGTCGATCTGCACATAGCGAAAATTTCGTTTTTGAATTTCGATTTGTTCGAATGACATAGGAAGAATGGGTGACGCCGAAAATCGATTATAACCCTCGTACATCTGGATACAATGGAAACAAATACACAACGCTCAGCGTCTGTGTGCAAAGGAGTGAACATGAAAAGAATTATTATTTTTTCCGCGCTTGTTTCCATACTGCTTTCCGCATGTAACGGCGGACCAGCAGGCACGGCTCAATCCACCCGGGCAAGAGAGAAGAATCCAACAGTGAGTGAGTCGGATTTAAAAACTTTGGTGGATGGCAACAATGCCTTCGGTTTGGACTTATACCAAACGCTTCGTTCTCAAGACGGCAACTTGATCCTCTCCCCGTTCAGCGTTTCCCTCGCCCTCGCCATGACGTATGCAGGCGCCCGCGGCGATACTGAAACCCAAATGGCAGATGTGCTGAATTTTGGTCTGCAAGATCAGGTGCACAATGCCTTCAATGCATTAGACCTCGCGCTTGAAGAAACGCCTATTGTGTTTGATAAAGATCAGGAGCCCATGCAATTGAGCATTGCCAACTCGGTGTGGGCAGAGCAGACCTTCACCTTCCTGCCCGATTTTCTGGATACGCTCTCGGTCAATTATGGGGCTGGCATTCAATTGATGAACTTCATCAACAGCCCCGACCCTTCACGCAAGATCATTAACCAGTGGGTCAGTGACGAGACCAAGGATAAGATCAACAATCTGCTTCCTGAAAATTCGATCACAAGCG
>JBEBCV010000297.1:0-4073 GCA_041157505.1 Chloroflexota bacterium
TTCTGCCATTCTGGAGATCAAAGGACGAAAGTTTGAGGCGGTCGGTCGATTGGTCACTGATGAAAAAGAACGCAGGCGCATTTTTGAAAAATACCGTACCGATGATCCAAAGATCTTTGAACGGCTTTTCAGAATTCCAGCGGTCTCGCCGGAAGAAGAATTGTTAAGAGTTTTGTCCAAATGGAAGTTTATCAAGTTTACGAAAAGATAAAGAAAGAGCGCCGTAGAAAACGGCGCTCTTTCTTTTAAAACTCTCGCAACAACCTGCCCGCCCCGTACACTTTCTCTTCAATTCCATTGTCTCGCATTGCCATCCACCATGTGGCTGCATTGATGGCAATGACAGGTTTGCCGAGCCAGCGTTCGGCTTCATCGGCAAGCCCGACCATGCTCAAGTTGGTTCCGACTTGCACCAATGCATCGGCATCTTTATTAACTTCGATCAATGCATTGCGTAATTCATCTGTTGAAACATTTGCTATTGCAATCGCCGTCGGGCAGCGCAAGCCTTTGATGGCAGTCACTTCAAATCCAATGTCGTTGAAGAATCTCACGACATTCTTGTCACCGATGGGTTGGTAGGGGGTAACCACACCGATCTTCTTCACGCCGAACAATTTCAATGCACGCTCGCAGGCTTCCGCGCCGGTTGCCACACGTAAGCCATGTGCCCAATCGGAGATCATCTTGGTGAATTTGCGATTGCCTTCCACACCATCCCAAAACGTCTCGGCACTCATGCCCATCACCATGTAATCGGGTTCAGCGGTCATCACGCGCTGCACAGCATACTCGATCTCCACGCGGATCTGTTGCAGCAGATTCTCGAACGCCTCATCGCTGCTCAAATTTTGGTCGCGGATGTGAATACGCGAGATGTGCGGCGTCACACCGGGCACGGTCATGCGATAAAAATCCGGTTCCACTATCGTGTTCGTGCTGGGGATGATGACCCCAAACTTTTTTCTCCAACCGAGTGCGTCTGTCATGGGTGAGTCTCCTTGACTAATGAGAGTAAATGTTATAACATTATAACATTCAGGAGAGAGATGTCAATTATCCGCAAAGGCTATGTCGATACGCCGCACGGTCAAATTCATTTTCGCCAACTCAAACACGCGCAAGCGGGCGGTGTTCCACTCGTCCTGCTTCATCAAACCGCGAGTTCAGGGATGATGTTTGAGCCGTTGATGACTCTGCTCTCCGACTCAATCGACACCATCGCGCCAGACACTCCCGGATTCGGCGCCTCTTTTTCTCCCCCCAACCTGTTCACTGTCCATTATCTTTCCGACGCACTCCATGCCGCTCTCACCAGCCTCGGCGTGGAGTCTTGTTATCTATTCGGGCATCATACCGGTTCTGCCATTGCTGTGCAGATGGCGCATGACCATCCCAACTTTGTGAAGAAGATGGTCTTATCCGGTCCACCATTATTAAACGAAGCGCAAGTGAATGGACTGAAAGCAAGTCTCAAGCCGTTTGCCATTGCAGAAGATGGCTCGCATCTCACCCAAGTCTGGGAGCGGATCCGGAAACGAGACTCAGCTCTCCCGTTGGAAACGGTTCATAGAGAAGTTCTCCTTACCCAGTCCGCGAGAGAGGCGGCGCAGGGTGCGTATCAAGCTGTGTTCGAGCAACCGTTCGCTGAGCAGTTATCCGCGCTTGAGATTCCCATCCTTGTGATGTCTGGCGAACATGATACCTTGCGCGCAAGCCTCGAACCTTCTTATTCCATTTTGAAGAATGGCACGATGAAAGTGATTCCGAATCAAGGTCCCTACATTTGCGACCAAAATCCCCAGGTGGTTGCAGATGTGATCAGGGAATTTATTTTATAAATATCGATCCCATCAAATTTGAGGAGCACTGACCATGCAAAATGTCTTCTTCGTTATTGTTGGACTTGCCCAACTCGGTATTGCCATTTATGGCACCATGCAAATGCGGAAGCACTTCAACTGGTACGCATTGCTGGTGTTGATCGTTGTATATGGA
This sequence comes from Chloroflexota bacterium, assembly GCA_041157505.1. Lineage (GTDB taxonomy): Bacteria > Chloroflexota > Anaerolineae > Anaerolineales > Villigracilaceae > Villigracilis. Next base: position 1,999 of record JBEBCV010000297.1, read on the forward strand.
TTGGCGTACGATAATCTGGTCATTGCTTCTGGCGGCGTCTTAGGTGAAGGTGATTTCCTCAAAGCTATCAATGCTCCGCGCTTTTGGGTTCACGCCTTGTTCACTCCCGCCATGATGATCTCTGCGTTTGGAGCCTTACGCATGACGGGTTCGTCGTTCGCTCAAAGCAAAATTTGGCACATCACCATTTGTGTGTTGGCAACTGCCTTGATAGCACTCGGTAGTTACACTGATATCCTCAATCTTGACCTAGCTTTCAGCCCTGAGGGTGGTGTGACAAAATACTCGAATGTGTTTGAGTTCATGAAGGGACCGCCTATTCCTGCTGTGGTGACCATCATCGTTGTATTGATCTTTGGCATCATCATGTGGCGCAATATCAAATGGAAGTGGCTTTTCATCGGCTCGTTGCTGATGTTCATCGCCGCGCCGATGGCAAGCATGCCTCTTTTTCAGAATATTGGCGAAATCGCATTTGCCGCAGGGTTGGTGACGACCCAGATCCGCGCGGCACAAGGCAAGTAAATAACTTGATTGTTAATGGCGGTCAAGTTATTCCGCTTGTAACCAAACTTATTTTAAACAAAGGATAAACCAATGAAACTAAACAACGTATTCCGCTTTCATGCAATTCTGGCTTTTTCGTATGCAGTTCTGATGATATTTGCCCCTCAATTTACGATGGGGCTCTTAACGACTCAATCACTTAACCCAGTGGGGTTGGACATTACTAAAATCCTTGGAGCCGCGATTCTGTTTGTTGGGTTAATGGCATGGGGTGCCAGCACACTTACCGATTCTGCTGCTCGCCGCATAATTGCACGTGGTTTGTTGATCTATACCTCTCTGGGCGCGATCATTGCACTGCTTGGGCAGATCGCTGGTAACTGGAATGTGCTCGGTTGGAGCAATGTTGTGGTCTATTTGACAGTAGCTATTGGTTACACCTATTTCTTGTTCATAAAACCTGAATAAAAATATAAAAAGCAGCCAACTGTTCACTTATCGTAAGCAATGAGCGGTTTGCAACCGATAGAAGGAGATTTTTATGGAAACCTATACCCTTGGGCTTGCTCTTGAAGATTTTATTCCCGTCATATTCTCGTCCATTGGCCTGTACTTTGTCAGCCGTATGGTCAGGAATGTCGATGCCCGCCTTGGGCAAATGGCGACCATAGGATTTATTTTGGTGAGCATTGGCGGTTTCCTAAAAGCGACGTGGAAACTCACCATGGCAGCCACCAACTCTCAGACGAATATCGCTTGGTTCGATAAAGGCATGTTCATGTGGATGTCGGTTGGTTTCACCTTGCTGGCATTTGCACTCTGGTTTATGAGCGAGATCCGAAGTGGAAAACGTCAACCCGGTCGCATTTGGCTGGGACCGTCCATTGTGCTGGGATTAAGTCTGGTCGCCATCCTTTTTACCGGTTTCCCCGACCTGACCGTCAATACATGGCGTTTCATTTTGCTTGGCGTGATGACCATTGGTAATGTGGTCATGGTCGTTTTGCTGATCCAGCAGGCGCGTTATAACCACCTGAACAAGATGGCGTGGCTCTTCCTTGCGAATATAGTGATTGTCTTTATCCTCAGCGGACTTGCCCGCATCCCCGAACAATCCATCCCCCTGCAATGGACAGAGCAATTATTGAACACCTTTGGTCAAGGTGCATTCGCTTATGCGGCGTGGAAACTTGCGGGCATTATTGCTCCAACATCCGTGCAAGCAACAGGGCAAGCCCGTGTCTGATCTCGCGAGCAATTACAAAGGCGTCTTTGATGGTCGCCTTGGGTTTGGAAAACGCCCCGCACTTTTGATCGTGGACTTTATCAATGCCTACGTGACGGAAGGTGCGCCTCTTTTCGCGCCCGATGTGGTTACTGCCGTCGACGAAACGATTCCACTCCTCAGCCTTGCCCGCGAAAAACAGATTCCTGTTCTGTACACGAAAGTACTCTATAACAAGAACTTTCGTGACGGCGGCATCTTCATTCAGAAAGTGCCTGTCCTCAAGACAATGGTCGAAGGCGAGCCGCTGGCAGAAATTGTCCCACAACTCACGCCCATTGAA
>JBEBCV010000298.1:0-9556 GCA_041157505.1 Chloroflexota bacterium
GAAAAAATAAGCTGGGTGGTGGCGCAACTCATCGATAACGGGATCAAGTTCACCCCGTCAGGTGGAAGCGTGCAAGTCATCATCGAAGAAGAAGGAAAGAATCTCGTTCAAATAAGCGTGCGTGACACCGGGGTGGGTATTCCGCAAGATCGTATGAAGGAGATCTTTGAACCGTTCCATCAATTGGATGGTTCGTCTACGCGGCGATATGGTGGGACAGGTCTGGGGTTGTCATTGGTGCGCCAGATCGTGGAAGCTCATGGCTCGCTGTTGGATGTGAAATCAACGGAAGGAAAAGGTACGACGTTCAAATTTCCCCTGCTCGCTATGCGAGATTAGTTATGGATAAGGTAACACTCTCCGACCTTCATCGCATTTTTCAAGATTTGCAATCAAAACCCGATTGGAAATCTGCGCTTGATACTTTGTTCATATCCATGCGCAATTCCTTTGTGTTTGATAACGTTGCTGTTTACCTGAGTGACCGTCAAACGCGCGGTTTGGATGTGGCTTATGCGCGCGCGATCGGTCGTGGGAAAACGGCTGAAGCCGATGCTGCCTGGGGTGAGAGTGTTGCGAACGATGTGATCTCCAATGAACATATGGTGATCCATGGACCAGAAAAGGGATCGAATCGAAATGACCGCATGACCCAAACTTTTGTGTTGGGCATTCCGCTTTATGTAGGGGAGAAGTTGCGAGGCGCTTTGTTGTTCGTGCGTTTCGGCGGACCGGAATATTCGGATATTCATATCCATGTGGCTTCTCTGCAGGCGATCTGGGCGGCAGCATTGATCGAACGCAAGGAATTGCAGGAAGCGCGCGCTGAATTGGATTCGGTTCAGCGTCAGATGCGTTTGCAGGATGATTTTGTCTCGACCATCTCACATGAGCTCAGAACCCCATTGGGTTTTATCAAGGGATACAGTACCAGTCTGTTACGGCAGGATACGAAATGGGATGATGCTACTCAGCGTGAGTTCCTATCCATTATTGACGAAGAGACCGATCGCTTATCCAAATTGATCGAAGATATGCTCGAGTCTGCCCGGTTGCAAAGCAAGACTATTCAGTTTAAATTTTCTCCGATCCGTCTCGATGCGCTCGTGCGTGATGTGGCGGCGCGCGTTAGAACTCATCATCCCAATCTGGTGATCGAAATGAAAATAGATGTATTGCCACCAGTCCTCGGCGATGGTGTACGTCTTTCCCAAGTGTTTGAGAATCTTTTTAGCAATGCGATTAAGTATGCGCCAGAATCGAAACTTATTATTGGCGGAAAACATGTGGGGAAGAAAGTACGGCTCTCATTTACTGATGAAGGGGAGGGAATACCTGAAGAGTTTATCCCCTTCTTGTTCGAGCGATTTTATCGTGTGCCCGGTGAACGTACCGTGACGGGTACAGGTTTGGGACTGTATATTTGCAAGCAAATTGTTATGGCACATCATGGTAATATTTGGGTAGAGTCAGTGTTGGATCGCGGCACGACCTTTATGATCGAGCTTCCCGCCGACCCAACGCTTTGACCAATTAAGTAATCACGATTCTTCAAGGAGCTTTTATGGCAAAGCGTATTCTGATCGTGGATGATGAACCCCGTTACCTTCGTCTATTGGAGGCGAACCTTCGTACAGAAGGATATGAAGTGGTCACCGCGCAGGATGGGATGCAGGCACTGGATGTATTCTCATCCAATCCAATCGATCTGGTATTGATGGACGTAATGATGCCGCGATTGGATGGCTTTGGCGCCACTCAGCGCTTGCGCGAATTCACCAACGTGCCCATTGTGATCCTGACAGCACGGGGTGAGGAACAAGATCGTGTACGTGGTCTTGATCTTGGTGCAGATGATTACCTGATCAAACCGTTCTCAGCCACAGAATTGCTTGCACGTGTACGCGCTGTGTTACGCCGCTCTCACACCCAAACTGATACCGGGCAGGTGCGTTTTTTCACTCATGATGATCTGAAGATCGATTTTGCCCGGGCTGAAGTTTGGCGTGGTGAAGAACCCGTTTCCCTCTCTGCCACGGAATACAGGCTTCTTCTTCAATTCGCACATAATGTTGGCAAGATTCTTACTTCAGAAGATTTGCTTTCAAGTGTCTGGGGTGTTGAATATAAAAATGATAAGGAAATTTTGTGGGTGAGCATTGCCCGTCTACGCCAGAAATTGGAAAAGGATGCTCACACACCTAAACACATTGTTACCCGCTCTGGGTTGGGGTACTTGATGCCCCCAATGGAATCTTAATTTTGCGCATGACCACGGGCATGCGCTTAGGAAATAGCCATGCCTCAAAAGAAAATTTTGATCGTTGACTCTGATGTTGCAAGCCGCAATTTTATAGCTCGAAAACTTCAAGAATTGAATTATGACACCTTACAAGCAGGGTCTGGCAAAGAAGGGTTGATCTATACCTGGCGAGACCACCCAGATCTCGTGATCGCTGACCCTGCCCTGACAGATATCAAGGGGGAGGAATTTGCATCCAAGTTACGAAATGACCCGCGTACAGCCCAACTGCCTCTCGTGGCGTTAAGCAGCGACCATAATCCTGCCAGGATTAAATTCTGTCAGGATGCTGGGTTCAATGAGTACATCCCCAAATCTGGGCAGGCAGTGCCCTTGTTAAAGGACATTGTCAGCCGTTTGTTTGGTGTTACCGAAGAGACGATGAAACAAGGCGGTTTGATGATCGTCTTCTTGAGTGCCAAGGGCGGCACCGGAACTTCCTCCATTTGCGCGAACATGGCTGTCAATATTGCCAAGGAGAAACCGGATGCACGTATTGCAGTTGCAGATCTGGTTTTTCCCATTGGCTCGATCGCTCCTATCGTCGGGTATGAAGGTCCGGAGAATATTATTAGTATCGCGGATCGATCCCCCCTTGAAACGGATACAGATTATTACCAAACTCAATTGCCAAAGGTCGAATATTGGAATTTTAACTTATTGGCTGGCTCACCCGACCCGGAATTGAGTAACCAACTCAATGTTGGCCGCATTTGGGATATTGTTTCAGGGCTGAAAGCAGCCTATGATTATGTTTTGATAGATATTGGGCGTTCTCTTTCGAAGATAACACTCCCTTTGATACAACACGCGGATCTGGTCACTTTGCTTATAAGTACAGATGTCAGCACGATCTCCCTGACGAAGACCATATTGGATTTCTTGAAGTCCAAGGGTGTAAATCAGAAGTTGATCTACACCATCCTGAACCGCCATGCTGGGTTGGAGGGGTTGAGCAAGAAAGAAGCAGAAACTATGTTGGGCATAACAATCAATACTGTGATTCCCTACCTGGGCACAAATTTCGGATTTGCAAACAGCCAACATAGACCTTTTACGTTAAAATTCCCGAACGATACTGCCTCAATCATTTTTCAAGAATCCGCCAGGGAAATAGCGACTTACTCTCAAAAAGTGCGCAGCCAGTGACCTTCCCCGGTGGATGGGAGACAAAACCCATGACCATCGAATATGACGACAAAGGGAAGTACTACACCAATGTCATCCAAAAATTGCCCGTGCCATGTATGGTGCAAACCACGTCCAATCTGATCCGTGGATTGATCCATGTTCGGCATGATGAGCGTTTGAAGGATGAATTGGAAAGCAATGAACAATACATTGCAGTGACAGAAGTAAGTGTATGTGATGCCCAAGGCAAAGTAATTTACAGTGGACCCTTTCTGGCTGTACAGAAAAGCCAGATCGTCTGGATCATGCCCCTGAACGAGGAACAAAAAATGGGGAATGGGCAATGAACACACCACTTTCAGGCGCTTCCCAACGGTTGACAGGGCAGGATCTCGTTCGCCTGAAGAAATATCTTGCGGAGAATCTCCTGCGCGCGCTCGAAACAGAAGGTGTCGAAGCTTCTCAACGAGCCGCATTTGTCCAACAGAATATTGGTCGTATATTTGATACGACCCAGCTCAAATTCCCTGAAGACTTAAAAAAAGATATTTTCAAACAAGTCCTTAATGATTTGCTTGGTTTTGGTCCAATTCAACCTTTGTTGGATGACCCGGATGTTTCAGAGATCATGGTAAATGGTCCGAAAAAAGTATTCATTGAGAAGAAGGGGCAACTCACCAAGAGTGACGTCACATTTGATGATGACGACCATGTCGTTCGCATCATTGACCGTATCATTATGCCGTTGGGTCGCCGGGTTGACTTTGACTCACCAACTGTTGATGCGCGCTTGCCTGATGGCTCCCGTGTCAACGCTGTGGTTCGACCTGTTTCCATTGATGGACCTTCCATTACCATCCGTAAGTTTCGCAAAGACAAACTCAAGGTCGAAGACCTGATCTCCTTTGGTTCCATTACCAAGCAAATGGCAGATTTTCTTGAAGCGTGTGTGAAGGCTCGTTTCAATATTGTCATTTCGGGTGGAACCGGCTCCGGCAAGACCACGCTCTTGAATGTTGTATCTGGCTTCATCCCGGAAGGCGAGCGCATTGTTACGATCGAAGATGCTGCTGAATTACAACTGCAGCAAGACCATGTCATGCGTATGGAAACGAAGCCAGCTAATTCAGATGGTTTGCATGCAGTTACCATTCGTGACCTCGTTAAAAATTCTCTGCGTATGCGCCCGGATCGCATTGTGGTGGGTGAGGTGCGCGGTGGGGAAGCGCTCGACATGCTTCAAGCAATGAACACCGGTCACGACGGTTCTTTAACGACCGTCCACTCCAACAGCCCGCGTGATGCGATCTCTCGTCTTGAAACTCTTGTCTTGATGGCAGGCATGGACCTTCCGCTTAAAGTGGTCCGCACACAGATTTCCTCTGCCATTGATCTTATCGTCCAGCAGACACGCCTTAAGGATGGAAAACGCAAGGTTACAGCCATCACTGAAGTTGCGGGTATGGAAGGTGATGTGGTCGTACTCACTGATATTTTCAAATTCAACCAAACCGGCGTTACACAAGATGGTCAAGTTCTGGGTGAGTTACAGCCCACAGGAATTCGCCCCAACTTTACTCCACGGTTGATCGCAGCAGGATTTAATCTTGGTGCTGAGGTGTTCATGGCGAAATCCCAGCCGCCTGCATCTAGACGTTGATGCATCTGCTATAATATGGGCTCACCTGATGAGGTATCATGACCAACGCTCAAATTACTATTCGCGAAAAGAAACTTGGCCTGTTGATAAGGGATGCCCGAATGGCAGAACGCCGCAGCATCAAAGAATGTGCAGATGCGGTTGGTGTCAAGCCAGGCTTGTTCCGTGCCTACGAAGAAGGACGGCGAGCACCCTCCCTGCCTGAGTTGGAAGCCCTTGTATTTTTCTTAAAGATTCCCATTACTCAATTTTGGGGAAATGAAACTGTTTCTGATGCACCTGAACCATTAACCCATGCAGACGTCACCAAACTGATCGCATTACGTCATCGCATGATCGGTGCTTTGATCCGTCAGGAGCGCACGAATGCGAACATGTCTATTCGCCATCTATCATCCGAGACAGGTATTCCTCAATCTCGTTTGAAAGCATATGAACTTGGCGAAAAAACGGTTTCAGTGCCCGAACTTGAAAGTATTCTCCTTGTCATGGGCAGCCGTATCGAAAACTTCTTCGATCAAAGCGGACCTGTAGGTGAGTGGATGACGACGCAACTTGCCATGCAAAAATTCATGGGGCTTCCCAAGGATTTCCAGGAATTCGTTTGCCAGCCTGTGAACCGTCCTTATATTGAGCTTGCCATGAAACTCAGTAGCATGTCTCGCGACAAACTGCGCTCTGTGGCTGAAGGTCTGCTCGATATCACGCTCTGATCACCATGTCCTTTGAACCTCACCAGCTCGATGCGAAGGGAAAGCAAGCCTTTGCGAAAAAAAACTTTACAGAAGCAGCTGAGTATTTTCGTCAGGCTGCCGAAGGGTATACCCTGGGGCGTGCCGGGTTGAATGCTGCTGAGTCGAAAAACAATCTAAGTGTTGCCCTCCTGCAAGCCGGGAGGGCAAAGGAAGCCCTGGAAGCTGCACAAGATACCGATATGGTCTTTGCCAGTGCAAAGGATGTGAAGCGTCAGGCAATGGCGATCGGTAATCAAGCTGCCGCGCTGGAAGGGCTTCATCGTTATGATGAAGCTTTAGAAAAATATGAACTCTCTGCCGAATTATTAGGCACGATCAATGAAGGCGACCTCCGTGCAATGGTCATGAAATCTGCAGCTGCACTGAAGCTCAAGACCGGAAAGATCACAGAGTCCGCTCTTAAAATGATGGGTTTGATCGACGTTAAAAAGAACCCCACTCTCTTTGAACGAATCATGAAATTCTTCATGAAATTTATCAAATGATCAATCTTCACCTCAAGATCCGTCGCGCCCATGCGCAGGATCATCGCCAGCTTTCCAACCTTATTTTTCAAGAATCAAATACCCACCGCCATCTCGACTGGCGAACAGCGCTCGAGTGGCTCGGCGCTCAAAACTTTTGGGTGCTCGAAGATGCAGGGACAGTCGTCGCTGCTTTGGCATGCCCTGAAGACCCGCCCGATCTGGCTTGGATCCGGCTTTTTTCATTTAGTTCGCATCTTTCCGGACCTGAAGCTTGGTCTGACCTGTGGAATTTTGCCCGCGCTGATATCCAAGCTTCCAACCCCCGTGCTCAAGCTGCATCCATTGTGATGAAACAGTGGTTCCAATCTTTACTTTTGGGTAGCGGTTTTGAGCCGCGCTTGAATATTGTTCTCCTTGAACTTAAGACTGAAAATTATGTGCCCGTCCGCATCAGTGACAGGATCCGAATTCGTCAGATGCAAGAATCAGATCTTGGATCTGTTGAACACGTAGACCGTGATGCGTTCGGTGCGTTTTGGCACAACACCTTCGACTCTTTGCAACGTGCACGCGAACAGTCTTTTTATTCATCTATTGCTGAGGATGAGACAGGGATTATTGGGTATCAGATCAGTACGGGCAATCCGTTTGGGGCTCACCTGGCAAGGCTTGGGGTCCGCCCTGAAGCGCAAGGCAGGGGAATCGGGTCTGCACTAATACATGATCTAATCCAACGGGCAGGCGGTCTTCAATCTGGCAGGTTATCTGTCAACACGCAAGATGACAATTTTGCTTCTCTGCGTTTATATGAAAAATTAGGTTTCGTGCGAACAGGGGAACGTTATCCTGTTTTTATTAATTCCATGGGAACCTAACAATGACATCTGCCAGATTCTCTCCACGCCTCATGAGCCGCTTTGTGGAAACTCTCTCCAATGAAGTGGGAGCCGATACCTACCATGCTGTGTTATCCAATTCCGGTCTGTCACGTGATTGGCAGAAACCGGAATTTTTTCTTCCGTTCGATGTATCTCAAGCAGCAGAGTCTTATGCCAAATTACAATCTGCTTTGCGGACGTATTACGGTCGTGGCGCACGCGGGATCTTGTTACGAATTGGGGCAAAACTTTGGGAGCCCATGCTAACCGATGCATCATTCTCTGTAAAAGCCCGGGCAGCCCTAATTCGCGGATATCCCAAACCCCTAAAACGAAAACCGTCACTTGAACTACTTGCTTCAACTCTGGGAGTGGGACCTGGTGACCTCGCGCTTCATACTCTAGACCTTGATTTGGTTTTGGTTGACCACGCCTCTCCCACCAGTTTGGGACAGAAGGAAGACGCGCCAGTATGTTTTGTCACTCTGGGGTTGATCCGTGAGTGTTTATATTGGGCCACCGGCGATGAACATGATATCGAAGAACGCGTTTGCAAAGCGGCTGGAGCGCAGCAATGCGAATTTAAAATCACAATTGGAGCTTCATAGATATGAAACATCAGGAACTCAAATGGAAATCGCACGACGACCTTGATATCTTTGCGCAAGTTTGGGAGCCAGCAGTAGTAGTACCCCGTGCAGTTGTTTGTTTGGTACACGGATTAGGTGAACACAGTTCACGTTACGCTCATGTTGCTGATGCTCTGGGTAAGGAAGGCTACATTCTTTTTTCTTTCGACCATCGTGGACATGGACGTTCCGGAGGAGCAAGAGGTCATGTCTCTTCCATGGAAGACTTCTTGAAAGATATAGACCTTCTTTTAGAGCAGGCGCAAACACGCTACCCCAACTTGCCTGTCTTATTGTATGGGCATAGTTTGGGGGGGATTTTGGTGTTGAATCACAGCTTAAATCGCAAACCAAAAATCAAAGGTGTCATAGCCACCAGTTCCGGGCTGCGCACAGCGTTGGAAGAACAGCCAGTAAAGATCATGATGGCGAAGGTATTAGGATCGCTAATCCCAACGACTGCCATTGCCAGTGGCTTAGACTCTAAAGCGATCTCTCGCGACCAAGCCGTAGTGCAGGCTTATCTCAATGATCCGCTGGTTCATGATAAGGTGACGCTTGGGTTTGGCAAGGTCATGTTGGGCGTCACAAAATGGACATTGGAGAACGCCAAAGATTTTCCCCTTCCATTGTTATTATTACATGGTAAAAGTGACTCGATCGCATATCCCTCTGGTACTACCGAGTTCGCTTCTGCTTTGAAAGACCGTGCCACCCTTGTCCTTTGGGACGGGGCTTACCATGAATTGCATAACGAACCTGAAAAAGCAGAGGTTTTTAAGACAATGTTGATGTGGATGGATGCTCGGTTACGTGAGTAGTTGAAAATAAGAGCTCCTTAACCCATTTCTGGACAAATTCATTTCGGCGTGGGAAAATTCAACGCCTACTAAAATTAACAGGAGCCAGTATGAACAACAAAGAGATGAGTAAACGCCAAATGCGGAAGGAGCAGATCCGACGCAAAGAAAAGCAGTCTCGCTTACTTGCGATCGTTCTGATCACCCTGGGTGCGCTATTTCTTGCGTTTTTAGTTATTTATCCCAGTTTCAAACCCGTTGGTGATGTTACCACCCCTGCAGAGATCACCCGCCCTAACGCCGATTTCAATACGGCAGGTGACCCCAATGCACCGATCACCATTACAGAATATTCCGATTTCCAGTGCCCGTACTGCCGTATTTTCTTTGAAAATACAGAAGAATTATTGATGCAGCAATTTGTTGAGCCTGGAACCGTTTACTTTGTCTATAAGTCGGTGGGGGCATTCATTGGTGCTGAATCCAAAGCAGCGGCTGAGGCTGCCTATTGTGCAGGAGACCAGGGAAAGTTCTGGGAAATGCATGATATTCTTTTCGCCAACCAAACCGGCGAAAATGTTGGGGCATATAGCGACCGTCGTTTGGAAGCATTTGCCGACGAACTCGGTCTTGACCGTGGTCAATATGACGAATGTATCTCCTCTGGAAAATACGATGAATTGACCGACCAGGATGCTGCCGATGCGACTGCTGCGGGCATTCAAGCAACGCCATCCTTCATCCTGAGCTATGAAGTCAACGGCGAGACCCAGACCCGCGTCATTCAAGGTGCTCAGGGTATTGATGTGTTCGCTCAAGAGATCGAAGCCGCTTTGGCGGATATGGGTAAGTAATACAAGACTTGGATCAAAAAAAGACACCGCTGCAAAGCGGTGTCTTTTTTTGATACTTATTTCGTTGTACTTTGTCTGTT
>JBEBCV010000299.1:0-3630 GCA_041157505.1 Chloroflexota bacterium
CTCTTTTAGCGCGGCTTCATCGATCTTATCATTCTCAGCAATATCGATTGCACGTGTCCCTTTGGCGTCCAACCCGGCGTTGAATAATTTTTTTGGGTCAGGCAACGACGCGCCTTTGAAAAAGTTAAGTTTCACATGGTCTTTGAAAACTCCGCTGGCAACGACGTTCCCATTGCATACCCAGACAGGCACACCCCACTTCCAATCTTCCGTTACTTCAGGTGCTGTTTTCAATATCAAGGCGCGAAACTTCTTGATCCACTTTCCGCGCCAGTCGGCGAGGTCGTTAATAAATTTATCGATTTCTTGTGAGGGGGTCAGTGCCATTTTATACAGTCTCCTATTTTTGCAGCTTGATCAAATCTTTCAGGGCTTTTTCGAGCAAAGGCTTCTTCGCCTTAATATCTTTCAGGTCCGCAAAATATGCCATGCGCCTGGTCTCGTAATCACCTTCCAATATCGAGCTCTTCACTTTCGATATCTTTGGATTATGAAACACCAAATGGATGCGTTTCGTCTCCCAAAGATTGAAGGTCACCAGATATTCGCCCTTGTAATTGAAGGATGGCGCTTTCCATTTGACTTCTTCTGCGATGTCCTTATTAACGCCTTTGATGATGGAGCGCACCGCCTCGATCTCCGCCGTGAGCGGGTGAATCAGTTCCCGAAGGAATTCATCCACCTTATCTGTTCGGCTGACGGGCGAGCCTTTCTTCTTCAGCTTCTCCCCTGCCTGCCCTTGTTTGAAGGACAAGCCCTGAGCCTTCAACGTATCACGGAGAATTCCCAATGCCTTTGGACCCATTCCATGAAGCTGAGCAATTTCCGCTTCAGTGACCTTGGTCAACTGCTTGAGATTGGTATAACCTGCTGCTTCCAAAGCTCTTGTAGCAGGAGCGCCGATCTTGGGAAAATTAGAATCCACTATTTCAACTCCTTATGCCAATTCACCTTCTGGCAAAGTTTCGGGTGCATGGTTTATGTATCGTTCTGAAAGCATTTGTGCATATTTTGAGTTCATGGCAACGATGGTAAGGATCAACCCGATGATTCCCGTCACCGTAAAGACCAAAGCGATGCCGCGGTCAGGTCCGGTGCCAAACCAACTGCCAATCAGACCAACGCCTGCACCGGTCGACATGAACGGGATGAAAAAAGTTTCAGCAATGGGACCAATCAAAAACGTCGTCAGAGGCGAAGCAGATTGTTCCACGCTTTGAGCGAATCCAAAAACACGTCCCTGTCTTTCATGCGGAACCACTTTTTGGAGGATCGTCTGCTCGGCAGCCTCGATGAACGGTACAACACTGATGTAGATGAACATGCCCACCGAAAGCAAAATGATGGAGGGTTGAATCGTGAAGATCGCAGAAATGACCCAAATGATGATATTGGCGGCGAACATGGCGATCAGTGGATTTTTACCCAAGCCATACTTTGAAATGAACAATCCGCCCACAATGAAGCCGCAACTGATCACAGCAAAGAGCAAGCCCCACGTTTCCACCGAAACCAGCGACAGACCATAAGCATCCATGAGACCCATGAAGGTGCCGCCTAAAAAGTTGTTGATAGTGGAGAAGAGGATCAATGCCAATAAACCGGGAATTGCTGCAACTACGGCAAAGGTGCCGCGCAAGTCCACTTTGGATTGATGCTCAAGATGCACGATCTCTTTTTCTGGAACATCCAGGAACCAAAGATGCAAGATCGAAAGGATCATCATTACGACCCCAAGGATCAAAACATAATACATTCCGCCCGCACCAACCAACAAACCGCTGATGGCTGAACAGATCAAGAAAGCAATGCCAAAGGCGGTGCCTACAAGCCCGTTGGCTTTGGCGCGTTCATTTTCGGGAATCAAAATAGTGACGAGGGTTGGCACTGCAATCGAACGGATGTTACCTGCGATCACACCAATTAAGAGAAGTACATTGAATATCCAAAGTGTGGCACTGGTTGGGTTCTTCCATGTTTCGGCAGGGTAGATCAAGTAAATGATGAAGCCGATGATGTAAATGACCAGCGAGATCACACCCGAAAGGATCAACACTTTCTTTTTCTTGTTATGGTCTACCAGGCTTCCGAACCAAATTCCCAAGGAGGCGGTCATGACCAGATAAATACCTGAAATGATCGAGGTGGCAGTGACGGAATGTGTTTCAAGGTACACAAAAAAGATCAACGCGAACCAAACCGTCATGTTCGTCACATTAGACAGAACCGTATTCACTAAAATCTGATAAAAGGTTTTCACAGCAAATCCTATCTATTACTAAAACATCCCATTCTGATTGGGAGACGACTCAGGGATGGGTTGCCCTACATCCCACAACTCAACGATGCGTCCATTCTCAAAGCGGAAAGTATGTACAACGACTGCGCCGCGCTGGTCAGGGTTTTGTTGGACGTGAGAATGCGTCACAACAAAATCCCCTTCGCTGACCGTCCGCAAAATGGTGAATACCTTGTCTGGGCTTTGCCGCGCGTTCTCTTCCATGCCTGCCTGTAACGCTCCGGCTGAACCTTCAAAGAAGGGGTTGTGATGTCGAAATCCATTGCCAATATATTTTTCAAACGCTTCACGAACCTTTCCGCTTGAGGCAAGCTGCAGGAAGGAAACGGCGTTGGTTGTATTCGTGTCGCTCATAACAAGTTCTTCCTTTATTAATTGACGAACCGGAAACGAAGGTGAGTTCTACCACCCGGCAATTCCATCACTTTGATCCGCTCCAAGTGAGACTGGCTCTCGCCAAGATGCTCAAACAAACGTGTTCCGCTGCCAAGCAGGATTGGCATGACATCCACCTGGAGTTCATCGGCGAGACCGGCTCTCAGGCATTGCTGCGCCGTGTTTGCCGCACCGATGATGGTGACATCTTTGTATCCTGCAGCTACCTTCGCCTGCCGAATTGCGCTCTCCAAACCATCGGTTACGAAAGTGAAGGTTAGTTGCTCCGTTTCTTTTGGCTTCTTTGCCGGGACATGATGGGTCAAGACAAAGATCGGCACTTGATACTCATAGTTGCCTGCAAACCAATCCGGGTCTTCCGACATGTTAAATGAGTTTCGTCCCATCACCACAGCGCCAGTATTTTGAATCGATTCTTTTCCCAACTCGGTTTCGCGCCAATCGGCAAGGTCCGTGTAGAGAGCATCGACACTGCCATTGCGGTCATTCATAAAGCCATCAAGTGAGATGGTCGTACCCAAAATGACTTTACCCATGTCGAATCCTATTTTGGGGGAATGTTTTGATTCAAGCGGAACAAGTTCGTTGGGTCATATTTCTTTTTGATCTGACCGAGTCTCTTCCAAGAGTCACCCGGGTATGCCGCGCGGACTTGTTTTTGGTCCACCTCGCCAAGGAAGTTGACATATGCGCCTTTATCGCTTTGACGTAATTTCTTTTCGTATTTGGTAATCCAGGTTTCGTGATGATCTTTTTCTTCAGGGTTGTTGTATAAGGCGGCAAGGTTCGTCATGATCTTGGATTCGCGATGGGCGAACGCCGTCGCATCGGCAGGGACACGTCCCATCGCACCGCCGAGTACACGCAGTTGAGTGACTGCCATCATGGCTGTGGACTTGGACAAGGTATCAAGGATGAACTGAGCTACGGAAGTA
>JBEBCV010000300.1:0-2540 GCA_041157505.1 Chloroflexota bacterium
GATCTCGATAAAGCTGAAGATAAAATTCGAAGGTTGTTTCCCCACCTTGAAGTGGATACATATTATTTAAAGTTAGACGGCACGTTCAATAAAAATTCGTAATCAATCCCGTAGGGATGCTATATGTTGCATGTTCCAAAATTGAATGGGTTGAATAACCTCATACAATGGAATTGGAGGCTGCTGTGAATAAGCCAAAGACCATTTTTCTTTTTATTACCCTTATCTTTTCCCTCGCTTGCCAGACACTCTTCCCTGCCACACCTACGCCCCGCGATGGAGTTGTGATCAACAACTGTTCTGAGGTTGTCGCATCCATCCGGAGTATGCAGACGAGTGAAGTCCCAAAGGGATTAATGGAAACCGGCATCAAGCAAAGGGATGAATTCAACGCAAACGATTTTTTCAACGCCACGCCGAATCTCTCCATGCAAGAGGGATATGTACTTGATTACATTTATATTCCTGATTCGTTAGGTTCATTTCCGCTTCTCGCCGCCCGTCCAGCAGATCAGCCGTCTTATAAATCTTCAAGCGAAGTTCCCGTTGATTCCGAATTAACTAGCTACTGGAAGTACATGGAAGTCGCCGATAACGAGCAGGGATACTTTGAATATGCCTCCTTCCTGCTCATTGCAGATCAGTTCTATCTCGTTTGGCATGCCAACTACAACGACACGGATGTGATCTGTGATCGCGAATCCGTAGATGCTATTGTTAAGGACATCAACGACGGCGAGTTTGGCATTGAGTTCGATAAAGACCAAATGAAGCAGATCAATGACCTGCAAAATATCGAACCGCTCGTCAAGTTGACCGACTCGACCGCCATCGTGGAATTGGTCGTGTTCAGCAAATGGGGTGGCTTTTACCGCATAACATACACTATCAGTAGATCTTTTCCACATGAGATCCTGGATACCCAAGAAGAAAATATTATCCCGTACGAGTGTGGAATCATGTTCTAGCATTTCGCAACAGACAACACGGACGAAGAATAGTCCGTGTTGTCTGTTAAATCTGTGTACAAAATAAAATCATCAGTGATAAAATACCGCTCGATATAAACCAAAGGACGCCTTGGGGGAGCACCGAGCCTTTGGTCTTGTACCTTTTTCTGGAGAATTAAATATGCCAAGACGTTCCCTAGCTCGCCTGTACAAGGACGAGTTCTCAAACTATTCACTTGCCAAATTCCAGCAAGATCTGCTCGCGGGTATTACCGTCGCAGCCGTCGCATTACCATTAGCATTGGCTTTCGGTGTTGCATCCGGCGCAACGGCAGCCGCAGGGTTGGTCACCGCCATTCTTGCGGGTTTTCTCATCGGCGCATTGGGCGGCGCGCCCTACCAGATCAGTGGACCCACAGGAGCCATGTCTGCAGTGCTCATCGTACTTGCACAAAGATATGGTCTGGAAGGCATCTGGGTTGCCGGGATGCTTTCAGGATTTCTACTTTTGCTCATTGGCATCATGCGGCTGGGGCGTTTCATTGCATTCATTCCCTCAGCTGTCATTAGCGGCTTCACCTCTGGCATCGCCCTCATCATCTTCATCGGGCAGATCGACAACTTCCTCGGCGTAAAGACCGAAGCTGCTGAAACCGCCGCGTTCAAATTATTCGGCTACTTCAAAGGCGGATTCATCCCAGACTGGCATGCAGTGATCATTGGTTTGGTCGTTATCTTGACGATGTTCTTGATGCCCACCAAATGGAGCGCGCGCTTCCCGTCATCTCTCCTAGGTCTAATCCTCGCCACGCTTCTTAACTGGACCCTGGGCTGGTCCACCCAAATTATCGGGGACATCCCCCAAACCTTGCTCCTGGGTGACCGCCTCAGCCTTGGCAACATTCCCTGGGCTAATCTCTCCGATTTCATTGCACCGACTCTCACCATCACTGCACTCGGAGCCGTTGAGTCATTGCTTTGCGGTGCGGTCGGTTCGAACATGACCGGTGTACGCATGCAGGCAAATCAAGAATTGATCGCACAGGGCATTGGCAACATGGTCATTCCCTTCTTTGGCGGAGTCCCCGCCACCGCTGCGATTGCCCGTTCGAGTGTCGGTATCAATTCTGGCGGGCAGACACGTTTAGTGAGCATCATCCATGCTGTTGGCTTGCTGTTATCCATGTTCCTGCTCACACCGCTGATGGAGAAGATTCCGCTGGCGGCATTGGCAGGAGTATTGATGGTCACTGCGGTGCGCATGAGCGAATGGAATGCGATCAAGTTCATGTTCGGCAAAATGTTCAAGACCGACATGATCGCTTTCACTGTCACTATGCTTGCCACCATCGTCCTTGATCTGACTCAAGCCATCCTGATCGGCTCGTTCCTGGCAGGTGCTGTCTTTTTGAACAAGATCGCCAGCATCAGCATCGAAGTACAGGAAGTAGATATTGACCGATTAAAGCAAAGGGGAATCGAAACCGAAGGCAAATGCAAGCATGTGCGCGTGGCATTCCTGACAGGTCCGCTGTTCTTCGCAGCGGCAGGTCAGTTCAATGAAGCATTTTCAGACCTGAAAGAAACGCA
>JBEBCV010000301.1:0-4535 GCA_041157505.1 Chloroflexota bacterium
TATGGCATGAGCCGCTTCATCGACATCAAAGACAAGAAGACTGCCAATCTCTTTGCGGATGGCGCTGGCGCTGTTGTTTTGGGTGTGGGGGAGGAACAAGGTTTCCTCGGCTCGAATTTGCTGGCAGTTGGTTCCTTCCACGATGCACTGGGTATTTACACAGGCGGCACCTTCCGCCCATGCACGCCGGAAAATATGGCTCAGTTCGGCGGACCAAAAGTGGAGTTCGTCAAAAAATTCCCCAAGACATTCAACACCGAATATTGGCCCAAACTGATGCAAGGCGCACTCGATAAAGCCGGGCTGAAATTTGATGATGTCAATCATTACTACTTCACCCAGCTTAATCTCCGCACCATCGAATTCATGATGGACTTGCTCAAACAGCCGCTCGAAAAAGCGCACTGGGTCATGGATAAGTGGGGCTACACTGGCTCTCCCTGCGTGGTGATGGCGCTCGATGACTCGATTGCACAGGGCAAAGGTCCCAAGCCCGGCGATGTGATCCTCTTCTGTGCCAGCGGCGGCGGGATTACGATGGCGTCATCGGTTTGGAAGTGGACAGCGAAATAAGTTGAATAAAGAAGAAAGAGGAAAGAAACAAATTCTTTCGTCTTTCTTCTTTCATTTTGGAGTGGAAATTAATGTACACATTTGACCTTCTCGCCAAACAAGCCGACCTTCGCCCTAATAAAATTGCTCTCGTTGACCCAAATACAAACCGTGATTTCACTTACGCCCAGTTCAATGAGCGGGCGAGTCGTTTTGCAGAGTTCATGCAAACGGAATGGAATATCCAAAAAGGGGAGCGTGTAGCCATTTTGACACCGAATGGCACGGATTATTTTGAAGTGCTGTACGCCTGTGCCAAAATTGGAGCAATCCTTGTCCCGTTGAATTGGCGTTTGGCTGTGCCAGAACTGCAAGGCATTCTCGATGATTCCAAGCCGCGTGCGTTGATCTATGACACAGCTCATACCGACGCTGCCAAAGCCCTGGCAGGGGAGATGTTCGCGCTTCCGCTTACGCCGGGAGTTAAGGAAGACAAAAATTACGAAGCTGCTCTCGCCTCTGCTTCTGGCAAGACGATCGTGATGCCTGCCACTCCATTGAACGAGACTTGGTATTTGCTTTACACGGCTGGAACCACAGGCAAGCCCAAAGGCGTGATCCAAACACATGGCATGGTGTTGTACAACCATCTCAACATCGCTCCTGCCATTGACTTGACCTCGCAAGATACCACGCTCAATCTTCTGCCCGTCTTTCACACGGGCGGAAATAACATGTACACCAACCCAACCTTCATTGTAGGTGGAACTGCCATCGTGCCGCGGGCCTTTGATGTAGTGCAGACCATGAACTTGCTTTCGACGCGGGTCACAGCATTCTTTGGTGTACCCGCCATGTACCTGTTCATGAGCCAGAACCCAGACTTTGAGAAGACCGATTTCTCGTCCATGCGTTCCTGGGCGTGTGGCGGCGCACCCATGCCGCTCAGTTTATTGGAACTGTACGAGAAGCGCGGAATCATGATCCAGCAGGGATTCGGCATGACGGAGACAGGACCAACTGTCTTCTTGGTCGATGAGGCGCATGCGGTTGCAAAATCCGGTTCGGTGGGCAAGCCTCAGCCTTGGGTGGATGTCCGCATTGTGGATCAATCTGGCAAAGATGTTCCCATCGGCGAAAATGGCGAATTGCTCATCAAAGGTCCCGGCGTTACGCCCGGATATTGGCAACTACCTGAAATTACAAAGCAATCGTTTGAAGAAGGCTGGCTGCATTCTGGTGACGTGGCTCGCTGTGATGACGAAGGCTATTACTACATCGTAGACCGCTGGAAGGATATGTTCATTTCGGGCGGAGAGAATGTGTACCCTGCCGAGGTGGAGAATGTCTTGTTCTCGAACCCGGCGATTGCGGAAGCCGCAGTTATTGGAGTAAAAGATGAAAAATGGGGCGAAGTGGGTTGTGCAGTGGTGGCACTGAAACCTAACCAGACTCTCACTGAAGCTGAGGTGATCGAATTCTGCAAAGCTCGCCTTGCCAAATACAAAGTGCCAAAGTCGGTTGTGTTCGTCCCTGCCTTACCGCGTAATGCCGCGGGCAAAGTGTTGAAGACCGAACTTCGAAAACAATATACAGGTTAATATGACGACTCCTAACCTTGGGCAGGTCATCACTGCCACTCGTATTTTTACTCAGAAAAACTTCAATCTCTTTGCTGAACTCAGCCACGACGATAACCCCATTCATGTAGATCCGGTTTTTGCCGCGACCACTCGCTTTGGTAGGACGGTTGCACATGGCATGATGTTGTATGGCATGATCCTCGGTGTGTTGAGCGAGAATTTCTCAGATGTTCGCCAACTCGGACAAGATCTGGTCTTCCCCAAGCCGACCTACACAAACATGGAAGTGACCATCCGCCTCGAAGTGACCGAAGTGCGGGCAGATGCCAAACAGGCGCGTTTGTCCACCACCATCACAAGACCCGACGGCGAGAATTCATGCGAAGGGTCCATGCTGATTCAATGGAAGTAGGTGAGCGATGACAAACACACACAAAGGTCTTACCGTGGGACAGAGCGCCAGTTCCACACGCACATTCACAGCGGATGAGATTCAAACCTACTCGACACTAACCGGCGACACCAGTTATGATGCAGGCTGCATCCCCGGACCGATGTTGGGCGGTATGGTTTCAGATTTGCTTGGAACCAAAGTCCCCGGGCGCGGTACGATGTGGCTCAAACAGCATTATGAGTTCCCTGCTGCCGCGCATGTCGGTGAAGCCATTACAGCAACTGTCGAAATTTCGCGCTTTCGCCCTGAAAAGGATCTGGTGTATCTGAACGTTCAATGCGTGAATCCGAACGGACAGATTGTCTGCAAAGGCGAAACCCTCGTCTTCGTCGCAGACTTGGAATCGGCACGAAACCTGTAAATCATTCACCACAGAAATTCTTTCCTCTTTCTTCTTTATCCTTTGCAAGGAGTTCAAATGTACATTGGCGATTATCTGGCTCGAAGAGAACTATACTCCCCCGACAAACTTGCGTTCATTGATGCAGGCAAATCTCCTGAATGGCGATTGACCTTCCGCGAAGCAAACCAGCGCGCCAACAAACTTGCCAACTGGCTCAAGTTGCAAGGCATTGGCAAAGGGGATCGGGTTGCGATTCTCGCCAAAGACGGCTACGAACATCTTGATCTTTTCTTCGCCTGCTCCAAACTCGGCGCGGTTCACACCGCCCTCAACTGGCGCTTGCACTGGCAGGAATTGCTCGAGATCTTCCAATACACTAATCCCAAAATCCTCGTTTTTTCCGATGACTTTAAAGAAGGTGTTTCAAACCTCGTCTCCCACTTTCCACTTTCCACTCTCCACCTCGATGGAATCGGAATTCAAGGTTCACTTCCTTTCGAGCCGACTCTCCAATCCGCCTCCGACTTCGCCGTAACCTGCGAGGACCTCGAAGCAGAAGATACCGCCGCCTTGATCTTCACCGGCGGCACAACCGGTCTCCCAAAAGCCGCGCAAGTTTCGCACCGCATGATCGCGTGGAATACGCTCAACACCGTCATCCATGATGTGACCCACAACGATGTGTATCTCAACGTCTTCCCCATGTTCCACACGGGCGGACTATTCGTCTACACCCTGCCGCAGGTCATCTTCGGCGGCACGACGGTCCTCATTCGTGCCTTTGACCCGGCGCAGGTTTTGACTCTGCTCGAGCGTGAGAAGGTCACCATCTTCGCCGCTGTGCCGACCATGTATCAAATGCTGACAACGGCTTCCAATTGGGATTCTGCGAATTTATCGGCGCTGCGGTTCTGCACTTCAGGTGGCGCGCCGTTGCCTGTTCCGCTGGTGGAGAAGTACACCAAGGAGAAAGGCATTCGATTCAAGCAAGGCTTCGGTATGACCGAGTTCGGTCCCGGCATTTTTGCGCTCGCGCCGGAAGATGCCATCCGCAAGGCTGGCTCGATCGGGCGACCAAACTTCTTCGTCGACGCAAAAATCGTCGATGAGCAGAATCAGTTCCTCGGTCCGAATGAGGCGGGGGAGTTGGTGCTCAAAGGTCCGTCGTATAGCTCCGGCTATTTCAACAATCCCGAAGCCAGCCAAGCCGCCGTCGATGAACGCGGATATTTCCACACTGGCGACGTCGCCCAATATGATGACGAAGGCTACTTCTACATCGTTGACCGCAAGAAGGATATGTTTATTTCCGGCGGAGAAAATGTTTATCCGGCGGAGATCGAAAAGGTGTTGTATCAGCACCCTGCGGTTCATATGTGTGCTGTGATCGGTTTGCCTGACCCGAAGTGGGGGGAGGTGGGTAAGGCTTGTGTGGTCTTGAAGCCGAACCAAACGGTCAGCGGGGAAGAATTGCTCAAGTTTATGACCGAACGACTGGCAAAATACAAAGTGCCAAAGTCGGTGGCATTGATGGATGCCCTCCCCATTTCTGCGGCTGGAAAAATCCTCAAACGCGAATTGCACGAAAAGTTCATATAGTTTT
>JBEBCV010000302.1:0-4366 GCA_041157505.1 Chloroflexota bacterium
ATGGGTATGCAAACAACTGCGGGCGCATGACCCAGTTGCTGGATGAAGATAGACCGAGCAAAATCAATAAAATGGTTGCTGTGCGTGCTCCGACATAGGAACGCATCATGTGCCAGATCGAAGCGTAGGTGATGCCGATCAATGCTGCCCGCAGGAGAAAGGTCAACGGGGCATTGCCGGTTTGGTAAATGAGATAAAAGATAATTCCAGAAAGCCATTGCTGATAAAAAATAGGTTCGCCCGCACGGCTGTATCCCATCGTGTCTACAAGCGGAATCGCAGTTTGTTCCAAAATATCTTTGCCCAAACGGAGATACCACCAATAATCTTGGGCAGGGACGGTCAACATGAAAGACAACCCAATCAATGGGAGCAGGGCAATGCTGAGCCAGAGGAGGTCGTACGAGCGATATGCGCGAGAGTTCATTCAATTCCTTGCAATGACGATAGACGATGGACAATGGACTATCGTCCGTGGTCCATCGTCTGATTATCCAACATGCGGAGCAGAGTATGCCGGTGATTTATGCACATGCACCACTTTCCACTTTCCATCCAATTTCACCATTACACGGCTTTCGTTGTGCGAGGCGACTTGCACGCCTGTTCCCAATGCCGTACTGATAAGCAGTGTATAACTTGCAATGGCTGTATCGCCATAGCGTTGAATATGCAAATTCGACAAGTCAAAGCGCGTCTTGCCGGTTTCTTCTGCGCCAAAGACCGCGCCACGTTCGGCATTCGAATTCATCATGAATTCGTGGAAGGGCAAGCCATCCAATCGGTGCGGAGTGACCCACCACTCGTATAAAGTCAGGTCTGTGGATGTCGTTTCATGATACGACGCGATGTCGTTCGTCATGATGCCTTGCAAATGTTTGAGTAAAAATTCGTGAATTTCGTTATCCATGTACTCTCTCCGATCTTCGACCATTGACCATCGACGATTGACCATCAAACCATCGTACGTGGTCTATCGTCTATCGTCTAATAAAACCTTGAGATACGACTCGACCATTTGATCGAGCCCAAAAGCGGACTCCGCCCGCCTCCGTGCCGCCGCCCGAAATTGATCCTGTTTCTCAAGCACTTCACCTGCTGACGATGCCAGTGCTTCGATATTTGGTGTCTCTAACTTCCATGGATTCGTGCCGTATGGAACGATACAACCAGCATCTTCTGTGACCAACTCTTTGAGTGACCCGCTATCGAAGCCGATAACGGGGAGTCCGCATGCCAGGGCTTCGATGACAGAGTTGGGGCAGGGCGGGTTGACTTCGGCACAGTACATCATGTGAGAGGAACGGGCTAACTTGGGAATATCCGCTCGTGGGACGGTGCCGAGAAATTTTACGGAGACATTACTTCTTAGTTTTTGTTGTGTGGCTTCATCTACCGTCCCAGCTACCACAACTTCCATTGGATACTTTGCAGACAATTTCTCTGCCACACTGACAGCATGAAATAAGCCAGAGTTCAATCCACGCGCAAGGCTGCCTTCCAGCAAGAGCATGCGGTATTTGTTGGTTGGGCGTTCATGTTCACCATCATGCGTGTAAGCATTTAGGTCTACGCCGTTGATGATGACCGTTGCAGGCGCTTTGGCAACCCCATACCAATCTTCCCACCAATGGCGGATGAACCGACTTTGATAGATGACCCTGTCCGCAAAACGATTACGGATGGATGCCAGCATTACATTCCCATACTCGGCGCGGACGCTGTATTTCACCCCAGACCATTTCACGCGCTGCACCCAGTTGATGCCGTCCAATCTTTGGACGACGCGAATGCCTCGTCGGCGAGCCCGGTTCAGGTCCAGTAAGAAGCGTGTGCCTGCAATGACGAGAACAGCATCAGACTTGTCATTCAGGTCATGGGTCACATCAATGTTGCGGGCGCGTAATCCCTGTTCGAATTTCAAACGGAAGGACGCCATGCCGCCTGTCCCCTGAACGAATGGCGTGATACAAATGCGGGTCATGCATAAAATTATAACCGTAGGGGCGAGGTCACTTCGCACTTACTTTTATGGTATCCTTCGTCCATCTCATTCGGGAGAAATTGTTCATGTATATTGCCATCGAAGGCGTGATCGGCGTGGGCAAGACCACGCTTGCCCGCCTGTTGCAGCCAGCCTTTGACGCGGAAGTGTTGTTGGAAGTGTTCGAGGAGAATCCCTTCCTCTCTGATTTTTACAGTGACCGTGCTCGTTATGCGTTTCAAACCCAGATCTTCTTTTTGCTCAGCCGTTATCACCAACAGAATAACAATGTGCCTAACATTCTGGCAAATGGAAAAAGTCTGATCTCGGATTACACCTTTGCGAAGGATGCGCTCTTTGCAGGCATCAACCTGAAAGGCGATGAGTTGAATATGTATCACAAGGTGCATGACGCATTGGGTGAGAAGATCCCCAAGCCTAATTTGCTGGTGTATTTGCAAGCCACCACCGATACTCTCATGAGCCGCATTGCCTTTCGTGATAGACCGTATGAACGTCAGATGGAGCGGGCGTATATCGACGAGTTGAATGTAGCGTATGACGAATTTTTTTCCAAACCTTTTGACCATACGCCCATTTTGAAAATTGACACGAACGACTTGAACATTATTCAGAACGCAGAACACATCAAGTTGATCGAAAATCGTATCCGTGAAGCATTAGGGTTGTCACCATATCAGCCAGCCCTGCCAATGAAGTGAGTTGACATGCGCGTTACAAAAGACTCCCTTTTACGTATTGCCAAAGAGACCGTTCAAGAACGGGCGTATAACGACCCGGATATTGTCGCTGCCTACCTAACCGGTTCCTTGCGTGGTGAGCCCATGCTGGGTGGTACCGCCGATATTGATATTGTTTTTGTTCATAAAACCACACCAAAAAATACTCGTGAGTTCGTCAAACTCACACCTGATTTCCACATCGACATCAGCCGCCGTGCCAAGGACGAATTTAAGTCTCCGCGTGAATTGCGCGGCGACCCGTGGCTTGGCTTTGAAATGTACGACCCGGTTCTGCTGTATGAACGCGAAAAATTCTTCGATTTCGTGCAAGCCAGTTTGCGTGCAGGTTTTGAGTTCGAGCAGCCGCCGCTGATGCTGCAACGCTGCCGTACACTCCTTTCACACGGACGCGGCAACTGGTTCGATATCTCCGAGCATGATGGCGCAGTAGGACCAAAAGAAATTCGCAAGTATATGAAGTCCATTTTCCATGCGGTTAATGCTGTTGCCGAGTTGAGCGGTCCGCCGCTTTGGGAACGTCGTTTCTTGCTTGATTTCCCCGCCCGTGCCGAAGCTGCGCAAAAGCCCGATATGATCACCACTGTGTACGGTCTGCTTGGCGCGAATCATGTGGATGCAGACAAGGTCAAATCCTGGCTCAACGATTGGAAACATGCCTTCAAACTCGCTGCCGAAATTCCAGGTGTGGATGCGCGGATTCACCTTGCACGCTTGAATTATTACGAGAAAGCCATCAAAGCCCTGCTGGATGGAGATACGCCTCTTTCCGCGCTCTGGCCTGCTCTGCACACCTGGACCTTATCTGCCGAGGTGCTGAGTGGTGACCACCTCAAGTTCTGGGAACAGGCTTGCAACTCGCTTGGCTTGCTCGAAGGCTTCTCCGAAAAAGTAGCTGCGCTCGATCATTTCCTTGACGAGATCGAGATCATGTTCGAAGAGATCGCCACCGCCAACGGATTGGACACCGAGCCATCGACAGGGTTGTAAATACGGGTATAATCGCGGCGATGTTTTTAGAAAATCCCTTGCACCATGTCTTCGAGAAGTCCCGACCAAACGCATTCTTGGTTTTATTTCATCGTCCTCAAAAAGCCTGACAAGTAATTGTCAGGCTTTTTCTTAATATGCATTTTAGGTGGAAGGGCGCCCCACCCAACATAAGCAAGGTATTCAAAAGGCATGGAGGGTTGCCCTTACACTCAAATGGAGAATTTTATGAACGACTTTACTGATGTGAAACTTGAGATCTTCGTTCCTGAGACGCATGTAACCCAGATCCGCGATGCGTTGACGGAAGTGGGGGTGGGCGTAATTGGGAACTATGACCATTGCTTTGCCATCTC
Source organism: Chloroflexota bacterium (assembly GCA_041157505.1). GTDB lineage: Bacteria > Chloroflexota > Anaerolineae > Anaerolineales > Villigracilaceae > Villigracilis. The sequence continues at coordinate 4,092 of JBEBCV010000302.1, forward strand.
GCAGGTGCAAGGCTCGTTCCGTCCATTGCCAGGATCGAATCCCTTTGATGGGAAAGTAGGAGAGATCACATACAGCGTAGAGTCAAAGATCGAAGTGAATTGCAGGCGTGAGCTTGTGGAAGAGGCGCTTGCCGCTGTGCGGCGGTCCCATCCCTATGAAGAACCCCTTATCAATATTTTCCCGCTGGCGAATCATTTATTTGAATTGAGGAAACGATGAGATCGAAGAACCTGGTTTTTATCCTGCAAGCCTTGCTTGCCGCCCTGTTCTTTGG
>JBEBCV010000303.1:0-3294 GCA_041157505.1 Chloroflexota bacterium
AGTGGGTCATAAAAATGGGTGACTTCATCGCCAGTTGCAAACCCTGAGTCCACACGGATACCCGGTCCCTGCGGTTGGATGAATTGCAGCAGTTTGCCTGTGCTGGGTAAAAAGCCCGTAGCAGGGTCTTCGGCGTAGACGCGGCACTCAATGGCATGACCATGTTGATGCAGGTCGCTTTGGGTGAAGGGGAATTTCTCTCCCGCCGCAATGCGAATCTGCCAGTGGACAAGATCCAAGCCAGTGACGAGTTCGGTGACGGGATGTTCCACTTGCAGGCGGGTGTTCATTTCAAGAAAATAATATTGTTGAGTTTTCGGGTCGAAGATGAATTCGACGGTTCCAGCATTGTAGTAGTTGACGGCTTGGGCTGCATTAACTGCGGCTTCACCCATCCTGGCACGCAGCTCAGGCGTGAGCAATGGGGAAGGGGATTCTTCAATGATCTTTTGGTGACGTCTTTGCACCGAACATTCACGTTCAAAAAGATGGACGAGGTTGCCGTGTTTATCGCCAAAGACTTGAATTTCAATGTGATGCGCTTCGGCAAGATATTTTTCGATCAACAAGCGTTCATCCCCAAAGGCGTTGAGGGCTTCGCGGCGTGCGAGTTCGATGGCTTCTTTCAACTCACTTTCAGCATTGACCACACGCATGCCTTTGCCGCCTCCGCCCGCCGCGGCTTTGACCAAGACAGGATACCCAATCTCATTTGCGGCTTTCTTGAACTCGTCGTAACTTTCCAAACCTTCGAAGCCAGGGACAGTGGGCACACCCGCTTTCTTCATCAATATCTTTGATTCAGCTTTATCGCCCATGGCGCGGATCGAATCGGCTGAGGGGCCGATAAAGGTCAGGTTCGCTGATTCAACTGCGGCGGCGAATGAGGCGTTCTCTGAGAGGAAGCCATAGCCCGGGTGGATGGCATCGGCTTGAGAGTCGCGTGCGGCTCGGAGCAAGGCATCCACATTCAAATAGGATTCTTTTGGCGCAGCGCCGCCAAGCAAGACCGCTTCATCGGCAAATTGAACGTGTTGTGCGTTCTTATCCGCTTCGGAATAGACGGCAACGGTCTTGATGCCAAGTTCGCGACAGGCGCGCATAATGCGAATGGCGATCTCGCCGCGGTTGGCGATGAGAATTTTATTGAGCACTCAACATCTCCAGGAGTTCTTTTTCACGTTCTGGTTTCAGTCCTGCTTTTAATTCATGCCCTTCAGTCCGTTCGAATTCCCAATCATAGATGGCTTTGATGGTATCGGTGAGAGGTGTGAAGGTGAGCCCGGCATGGACCGCCTTGGAAATATCCACTTGTGAAATACCTGCATCATCACCGACTTCCGGGATCCAGATGGGCATGTCGCTCCAGGGCGCAACATTATTCTTTTCAAGAAATTCCAAAGGTGCCCATTTGAAGGAAGCATTGCTTTTGCTGATGCGTTTGCAGGTTTCGAAAACCGTGTTGAGCGTTACCGGGTTGCCGGTTGCATTGAACGTACCTGAAACATTTTGGTCGATCAACTTAATGGTGAAGTCTGCAAGATCACGTGCATCGATGAATTGAGCCATCGCATCTGGACGGTCGGGAGCGAGCACCTCGCCGCCTTTGGCGATGCGCAACGGCCAATAAGTGAAGCGGTCTGTGGGGTCGTGCGGACCTACGATCAAGCCGGGGCGAACGATGAGCGAACGTGGACCATACACATCCTGCACGGCTTTTTCACACAAGGCTTTCAACGGTCCATAGGTTTCGCCAGTGATCTCTTCCACGGTTTCATCAGTGAGCGAGCCAACGGCATCGCTTTCTCGGATCCCGATCTTTTTGAAACTGGCATAGACCGAAATGCTTGAAATAAAAACATACAGACCGACTTTGTCTTTCAACGCCTCAGCGGATAAGCTGACAACTCGCGGAAGATACCCGCAGGTATCAATGACCGCATCCCACTGACCTGACAATTGCCCCAGGTCAGTTTCTCTATCTCCCTGAATGGTTTTGACTCTTCGGAAAAGACCCGGGTTGGTCTTGCCCCGGTTGAAGAGGGTCACTTCATGTCCGCGGGCACGGGCTGAAGTGACGAGGTGTCTTCCGATAAAGCGAGTGCCACCAATGATGAGGAGTTTCATGCATTCACCTTTTTAAGAATGATTTCAGTGGCTTTGGCTTCCAAGCCTTCAGGCAGGATGTTATATGCCGTGATCACAAGTTCATGGTCTCTTAATTCAACTTCTGTGCGCCAACCCCAGTCGGGTCCGCCGGTAGGATCGGGATACGAACCAAGCACGGAGAATCCATTCTCGATTTCGTTGCCGGTGCAGAACATAATGGAGGTGTTGGTGTGGAACGAGTCTACCCAGCTGGTTTCGTAGCGGTCGAGTTGGGTGTTATAGCCGAAGGTGAACATGCCATGTTGGGCTTCCCCTTCGATGGCGGATTGATATAGGAAGAGAGCATATCGCCCGTCGAGGATGATCTGGATGGTTCCAACGATTGGGGACTCGCTGGCAAGCTTGTCTGGCTCCATCCATAATTTGCTGGTGCCGCGCCAGTTGCCTGCCAATTGAGAAAGAAAGTGATGGGGGGAGGATTCTTTGTGAGTCATAGGTTAATAGTGAGTAGAAAGTGGTTTTTTTAAGAAAGATGAATGAGGAAAGAATTAGGGCATTGGTATTTCTGAGGCGATGGAGAAGATTGAAGATTGAGTTAGATAGTCGGCCTGTTCTTCGCGGATGGCATTTTGGCGTTGATGATGGATCATGGGAGTAAGCATTCCTATAATATGGGTTATTAATCCAATACGGTGTGCGATAACTTCTTCTTTCAAAACATGGCGAGCTTTGAAATACCAATCTCGGCTTTCGCGGGCAGAGCCAAGTGATATCTCAATGAAGCGTGCACGGTCAAGTCCTTTACTGCGAGAATACCCCTCGGTGAGGTTTGCGCTTATGGAGCCAAGTGAACGATGAAGTTGGTCTGCAACGCTGTACATCAATGGCTGTTTGGATATGGCAAGTACATCTGTCCAACCGATATCACCTGCAAACAAAGCAAGACGATACACCTCAAGTTTCCATATCGGATCATTCTTTATCTCAGAGAACACAGTCTCTTGCCATTCGACATACTTCATTGCGCCACACCTTCTTTCTTCTTTCGTCGTCACTACATTCTAAACACCCCAAACCCACCATCTTCCTTCGGCGCATTCAACACAACGGATAAAGCCAACCCAAGCACCTGACGTGTATCCACAGGGTCAATAACACCGTCATCCCAGAGTCGTGCCGAGGAAT
>JBEBCV010000304.1:0-4874 GCA_041157505.1 Chloroflexota bacterium
AAAAGCGAGGCATGCCTTCTTACCTCGGCGTTACCAAACGTCACCGCCCCGATAAATTCCTGCTTACGCATGCTGTAGATGGTTTCTCGCTCGCGATGGATTTCAAAGTGACAAATTCGACACGCGCGAAAATGGCTGCCATGTTACAAGAGTTCGATAAGATCATCCTTGCGCATGGCGGACGCTTCTACTTTGCCAAGAACAGCGAAACGACGGCTGAAACTGCGCTCGCATTCTATGGCGAAGAGACGGTGAAAAAGTTCAAGAAGCTGAAAAAACGCTGCGACCCGGATGGATTGTTAGAGTCAGATCTGTATCGCAGAATATTTGGATAATAATATAGTAGGGGCGAGGTGATCTCGCCCCTACGGAATTTAATGGCATGAATATCGAAATTTTAGATGTAGGTTTGATCGATTACGAACGTGCCTGGAAACTCCAGGACGAATATGCGGCGGAGATCGCAAAGGGGACACGTCCACCAACCTTGTTGTTGCTTGAACATCCCCATGTGTACACTTTTGGTCGCAAGGGCAATGCAGGTAATCTGCTTTGGAATGAAACCCAACTCAAAGAAAAAGGTATCTCCACTTACTGGGTGGACCGCGGTGGTGACGTGACCTATCATGGACCTGGTCAACTGGTTGGATATCCATTAATTCCATTGGGAAAATTAAACCAAGATGACCGCCTGCCCGAAGCAGATTATGTCGGCTATATTCGCAGGCTTGAAGAAATGCTGATCGGGGTATTGATGAGCTATGGAATTGCTTCCGGTCAACGCACTGGTAAGACCGGCGTATGGATCCAAGCCGACGTTCATTCCCGTTGTATTCACTGTAAACCTGAAGATAAGCAAAAACCTGCCAAGATCGCAGCCATTGGCGTTAAGGTGGATGTGAACGGTGTGACCCGTCACGGATTTGCCCTGAATGTGAATCCTGACATGGATTATTGGAACGGCATCATCCCCTGCGGTTTGACCGAACCTGTTGTGTCTCTTGCTGATCTGCTAGACCCTGTTCCATCCATGCAGGATGTGAAGTCCAAGGTTGAAAGCGAATTCCAAAAAGTTTTTTCATAACCCCAAAAAATAATTAAACCAGAAATTAATATAGGGCGGGGAGATGTGCGCGGGAAAGGTCTTAAAGATCCGTGTTTTCGGAGTTTATCAGCGTTAAAAAAAACTCACCCGCGAAATCTTAATTTCGGGGCGAGGCATGTGTTTTATCTAATGGATTGGGTAGTTAATCGCCGATCACCCAACGGTCGCGTCCGCGACCCTTGGCTTCGAACATGGCATTGTCTGCCCGTTTGAGCAGGCTGTGCCACGAGTCTTCACCGATGCGAAATTGGGCAATGCCAAGGCTGATGGTCACTTGAATATCATGATCTTTCGTATGAACGACCGAACTGCGGATCTGACGGCATAAACGCGTCGCCTGTTCTGCGGCGGCTTTGTTATCCGAATTGGGTAACAGGATGATGAACTCTTCACCGCCATAACGTCCAACTACATCGGGGTGACGAATACTGTCTCGTAACTGAAGCGCCACATGCCGCAAGACTTCATCTCCCACAGGGTGCCCGTGTGTGTCATTGACCTGCTTGAAGTTGTCGATATCCACCACGGAGATCGAGAACAAGGAATGATATCGTTCAGCGCGCATTACTTCGCTTTGCAGATCTTTGATGATCGTGCGGCGGTTCGGTAGGAAGGTGAGGGGATCCACATGCGCCACTTCTTCTGCCTGGGCAAGGACCGCTTCCATTTCGATCTGTTTATTGCGTGCCAGCTTCTTTGAAATTTCGCTTTCCACCTGAAACAACTTCACTTGTTTGCGGAGTTTTTCCACCAAATTCTCGGCATCCGCTTCCGTTTCGATGCGTTCAGCAATGAAGAGCATTTTTTCATTTTCCGTTGGCCCCAGCCAGAAATCGCACAACACGGCCGCATCTGTTTCGGTGATGGCGAACTCTCCAGCCCAATGATCCTTGGCACCTTCTGCAAGTTTTCGGCTGATGATCTCAGCATCTCTTTGCAGAAAGAGATCTTTTAGATTTTTTACATTTGGGAATTGACGTTTACCCGAATCAAAGGCGGTATTCCATGAGATCAGGTTGCCATCACGATCGACCAATGCAATCGCCGCCTGAATGTGATCAAAAAGGATTTCAAGATCACGTTTGGAGAGTTCCGTCAAACTGTGCATGACTCAATTGTAGCGTATTCGCCACCCCTTTTTCTACTCACCTTACAAAATTAGAAGCCAGATCAACGTGCACCTTTGCGTCCGAATTGACGTTCCAATGCATCTACCGACAAATGGATCATGGTAGGTCGCCCATGTGGGCAAGTCCGCGGGGATTGGCAGTTCTCGAGATCAATAAGCAGACTCTTCTGTTCTTCGGATGTAAGCACCTGCCCGGCTTTGACCGCCAGTCGTTTGCAAACTCTCGCCGCAAGCCGCGCTTCCACCTCCGCCTGAAGCGGACTCTCATCCTCTTCAAAATCCTCCACCAGAGCCTTGAGTGCCATGGCTGGGCTGCCGCCTGCGAACAAGATTGGCATGGCGCGTACTTGGAAGGTATTCGTGCCGAACTCTTCCACTTCAAACCCGAAATGATTCAAGAATGGCAACTGATCTGTCAAAACCTTTGCAGACTGCGGCGGTAACGTCACGATTTCTGGTGCAAGTAATGCCTGCGAAGGAATGCTCTTATTCTCATGCTGCGCCATCAACTTTTCGAACAGTACCCGCTCATGAGCCGCATGCTGGTCAATGAGATACAAACCATCTGGACCCTCTGCCACCAAATAGGTCGCCCCGATCTGACCGATGAGACGGAGCAGAGGAACACCAGCAAAGGACGATTGACCATTGACTGCAGACGATGGACGATCACTTTCCACCGGTTGACTGGGGTTTTCCATCGTCGATGGTCCATCATCTATGGTTAACTCGGAATCATGTGCCACCGACCAATCAATGCCAACCTGCCTGCTGGGAAGTTCATCCGTCCGCGCGCGCGAGCCCCATAACTGCGGTGAAACAGCAGGGACAGGCGTGTATGCCAGCAATGCTTTTCTCACCGAGCGCTGCACAAAGCTGAATACTTTATCCTGCGTTCGGAAACGTACTTCTGCTTTCGTCGGGTGGACGTTCACATCCACATCTTCGGGAGCCATGTCGAGGAATAAGGCGGTGAGTGGGTAACGTCCCACCATCAAGAGCGTGTGATATGCCTGCAATAAGGCTGAGTTCAAAGAAATTTCTTGTACCCAGCGACCATTGATAAAGAACGTGATTTCTTTGCGGTTGGAGCGGGTGAGCGAAACCGGGCTAATGAAGCCGGTAAGTGACATCTCATCTTCGCTTGCCATCACTTCCAGCATTTGCTTGGCAACATCCACACCGTAGAGCGCCGCCATAATCGCGCGCCGGTCGCCATCGCCGGAGGTTTGCAAGGTGACTTGCTTGCCATCCGTCACTTTGAAGCGGATGTTTGGATATGCCAGTGCATAACGTGTCACCAACGAATCAATGGCTCGGCGTTCAGTGGTATCGGTTTTCAAAAATTTCAAACGAGCAGGGACGTTGTAAAAAAGATTCTCCACCCGCACTACTGTTCCGACTGGCGCACCGACTTTCTCCACCTTGCCTGAAATGCCGCCTTCCACTTTCAAGCGCGCGCCTTCTTTGGCAGACTCCACCCGCGAGGTGATCGTCATCTGCGAGACGGAGCCAATCGAAGCCAGCGCTTCGCCTCGGAACCCCAAGGTCTGGATGTGGAACAGGTCATCGGACTGTGTCAGCTTCGAGGTTGCGTGTCGAGCCGCGGCCAGTTCCAATTCATTTGCCGGTATACCATGCCCATCATCCGCAACTTCCATGAGAGTCCGTCCTGCATCCGCAATGGAAATGGAAATATTCTTCGCGCCGGCATCCAGCGAATTTTCGGTCAGCTCTTTGATGACCGAGGCGGGGCGCTCCACCACTTCACCAGCAGCGATCTGTGACGAGACTTCAGAAGAAAGTAATCGTATGGGCATGGCGCGATTATACCCATTGCGTCAACAAATTGCTCAAAGACTGCAATTTGTTGACAGGGTATTATATAATCTCGAAATGCAATTCACAACCATTTTCTTCGACCTCGACGACACGTTGTATCCTTCCAGTTCCGGCTTGTGGAAAGCCATCAAAGAACGCATGAATATTTATATGCGTGAACGCATGGGCTTTCCCGAAGACCAGATTTCTGCCATCCGCGAGAAATATTTTTTGCAGTACGGTACCACCCTGCGCGGACTCCAAGCTCATCATGATATCGATGTGCAGGATTTCCTTGCCTTTGTACATGACCTGCCGCTCAAAGATTATCTTGCCCCGAACCCGACTCTGCGCTCGCTCATCGCCTCTCTCCCGACCCGCAACCTGATCTTCACCAACGCAGACTCTGCCCACGCCGACAGAGTGCTCAACGCCCTCGGTCTGCGCGACCTGTTCGACACCGTTGTAGATGTAAACGTTATTGACCCGTACTGCAAGCCGATGCCTGAGTCCTTTCGACTTGCCATGAAAGCCGCCGGGGAAACTGACCCTTCCAAATGCGTCATGATCGACGATATCCACCGCACCACCCGTGCCGCGAAAGATGCAGGCTTGTTCAGTATTCTATATAATGACGTTTTTCCCGAAGGCAGCGCCAACGCTCACCTGACGGATTGGGATCAATTAGTTCCGATTTTGGAGAGGCAAAATGGAAAATAGCCGCGCTGCGGTTGCAGCGATCCTATTCATTGTTTTGATCGTCGGCATCAACTTTATGATGTACGGCATTGTGCGCGGAGTCATGCGCGGTGGGAAGAA
>JBEBCV010000305.1:0-11071 GCA_041157505.1 Chloroflexota bacterium
ACTTGACTCCACAGTCATGGCGGGCAACGTGGCAGGGATCATGGTTGGGATGGGCGTTGTTTCTGGAAGGGAATTCCCACGGTTACAGGTCAGGGACATTCCACAAGCATTTACGAACACAAAACCCACCCACACCAGCACGCCCACCAGAAAAACGGTTACAGCACCGTAAATATATTTTCGAACATCATCGTTCATTACAGGCATCTCCCTTTTACTGACTGGCTTTTAGCGTGCGGAGGTAGTTCACCACATCCCAGCGCTCGCGGACGGTGAGGTTTTCATTAAGCGGCGGCATCTGACCGGAGAATTGAACTTCCGGAAAGAGGGTGTTGTTGGGGTTCCAAATACCATTTGTAATGGTGAGGAACCAGCTGCCGTCAGACTTGGCTTGCACAACTTCACTGGTCAAGTCCGCAGGCTTCTTTTTGACAAGGAAGGCAGCCACAGTACCATCGCCCTTACCACCTGCGCCGTGGCACATGGCACAATGGATTTGATACAACTGGGCGCCACGTGCAATTGAAGTTTCATCGGCAGGGACAGGGTTGGTAGGTTCACCCAAACCGGGTAGGTAAGCCGCGCCATCTACAGGAATGGACTGGGCGGGAACCGCAAGCGGTTTTTCTTGATCATCAAAAGCTTCCTGGACTTCCATGAAAACGACCCAGTCAATCTTGATGACATCATAAGCAAAGATCATCAAACCGGCAGCAATAACAGCAAGCGCGGCAAATACAACAAGGAGTTGTTTGAATAGTCTCATAGGTGTTGTGCCTCCGCAGGCTTCACAGATTCAGCACCAAGTTTCTTCAGCAGATCTGTGATCTTCTTTTCATCACAATCCGGGCATTCCACAAAGATTGCGATCTTGCCGTCGCTGATCTCAGGGACATATTTCATCGGGCGATAGTTCGGGAAGAAACTATCGAGAAAGACACCGAGAAAGGTGGAGAGCAGCATGCCAAGCATGGTTAATTCGAACAACACGACCACCGAGGGAGGACCCGGGACAAATGCCTGAGTGCTCACCTGAATTGGATAGGGGTACAGAAAAGGTGAAATGAAGGCAAGGAAAATCCCTGCGCCCATACCAAGAATGGCACCACCCATGGCAATACGCGGTACATTCGTCCACTGGCGCGGACGGCCAAGCATTGCTTCGGTAACGGGTATACCCGAGATCACATTCATGCAGTCATCGTGAACGCCACTTGCACGGAGCTGTTCAACGGCATCCGCAGCAGGCGCGAGGTCCGAAAAGACCGCTAGTAGATCGACAACTTTTTTCTCTTCAGTCATCGCATCCTCCTATTCCAGTTCGCTGACCGAAACAACGGTCTCGCGTCCAAATTTCTTGAGTTCATGCGCCATCTGACCTTCCTGCACTTCCCATACTGGGATAAGCGGGATCAGTTTGGATGCCGCCATATAAAGCAGGATGAAGAAGGCGACGGTACCAATGCCCATGGGAACTTCGATACCGGGAGTGTACATACGCCAGGTGAAGGGCATGCGGTTGATCGTAACGGAGATCGGAACGATAATATAGCGTTCGAACCACATACCAATATTGATGGCAATACCTACAAAACCGACGATCCAGGGATTGGAACGCCATTTGGGATTCCATAAGGTTGCCCAAGGGATGACGACGTTGGTGAATAACATGGCAAACCACATCCAACCCAACGGACCGGCTTCATGGAAGTGAAGCAACTGCTGCGTCCACTTATCGCCACCGTACCACTGCACCATGTAATCATTGAAGAAGAAATATGCCCATGTCATGGAGATGATAAGCATGAGTTTGCCGATGGCATCGAAATGCTCACCACGCACAAAGTAATCCATATGCTTCATGGTGCCGCGGATGACAGCCAACACAAGAACGGCAGCACCCATACCGGAGTGAAGAGCACCCACGATAAAGTACGGACCAAAAATGGTGGAAGACCAACCGGGACGGGTGGCAGCGGCAAAGTCCCAAGACACGATGGTATGAACCGAGAACATGACTGGGATGATCGCGAAGGCGAAGATGTTCATCGCATTGCGTAAGTGGGTCCACTCACCTTCCGTACCGCGGAAGCCAAGTGCGAGAACCTTGTACAGATTCTTGCGCCAGCCGGTAGAGCGGTCACGTGCCATCGCCATATCAGGGATGAGCGGCAGGAAGAGGTACATTGTGGAAGAAAGCAAGTACGTTGTGATCGCGAGCAAGTCCCAAGTGAGTGGGGAATGCAGATTGGGCCACAACATGCGCTGATTGGGATACGGCATGAGCCAGTAGAAAAGCCACACACGACCCATGTGCATGAAGATACTGAAACCAGCCTGCACCAGACCGAAAGTGGTCATCAACTCCGCAGCACGGGTGAACGGACGGCGGAACTCTGCCTTGAACACACGCAGGATCGCGGAGATGAAGGTGCCTGCATGGCTGATACCGATCCAGAACACGGTGTTGACGAGAAAGATACCCCAGTAGTCTGGGCGCATCACACCGGCTTCACCCTGACCTTTTGTGATCAGAACGCCCCACTTATAGAACAGGAAGTACACAACTACAAAAGCAAGGAACCCAAAGACCACCCAGAATTTCCAGGTTGGTTTTTCCATCATGGATTCCATGACCATTTCGTTCATACGCCCGCGGGGAAGCGGGTCGAGCATGAGGTGCTTTTCACGGAGATGCTCTTCGTGAGAGTGTTCCGCGTGGTGTTTGTTATCTGACATGATTACCCTCCCTTGAAGTAGGTCACGTTGGGAAGCGTGCCAAGTTCTTCAAGATGTTTGACGCCATGACCTTTATGCGCCAACTGGGAGACCAGAGACTCGGGCTGGTCAACACGACCAAAGACGATGGCGTTGGCAGGGCATGCCTGGGCGCAAGCGGTGGTGAACTCACCATCCATCACTTCGCGTCCTTCGGCTTTGGCTTTATCCTGAGCCTTATGGATGCGTTGGATACAGAACGTGCATTTTTCCATCACGCCCATGCGGCGAACAGTCACATCGGGGTTGAGCTGATTGGGAAGCGGCTCAGGGCGCTTGTAATCGCGCCAATTGAAGGCACGCACCTGGTACGGACAGTTGTTTGCACAATAACGCGTACCCACACAGCGGTTATAAACTTGCAGGTTCAACTGTTCTGCAGTTGAGTGAACCGTTGCAAATGCCGGGCAGACGGGCTCACAAGTGGCATGTCCACACTGCTGGCACAGCATTGGCTGCTGCGGGGTCATCTTCACTTCAGGGTATTCACCTTCCCAGAAGCGTTCAATGCGGATCCAGTGCATGGAACGACCATAACCAGCGTCTTCTTCACCAACGAAGGAGATATTGTTTTCCATCGCACAGGCAGCTACACAAGCCTGACAGCCTGTGCAGATATCCTGATTGATGACCATACCCCACTTGCCGGTTTCTTCGGCGCTCAATTTGATTTCTTCGGGTCTAATCATGATTAATGCTCCTCACCCAGCGCTTCGCCGTAGACGCCCATGCGGCTTTCCATGCGGGAAAGACCAACACCGCTTACAGCACTGGAGACCTTTTCTACTTTGACTTTCATACCAGCAAATGCCAGGTCGCCGGCTTCGTTAAAGTGGACACCGAACAAGTCTGCAGGGTTGACACCGCGCTTCTCAGCATAACGACCATAAGCGGTGTGACCCTGACCGAACGGCATCGCAATCGTATCGGGGCGAATGGCAGGATACAAATAAACGTAGGCTTCTACTTCACCAGCCTCACTAATGATCTTGACCTTGTCATCGTTGTGCAAGCCAAGCTCATGAGCGGTTTCAGGATTGATCTCAACCCAGGTATTCCACATCACAGTAGTGGTTGGGTCGGGGAGTTCCTGAAGCCACGGCTTGTTCGCGCCCGCTTCCGCAAGGGTCGGGGAGACGAACGGCACAAAGAAGAATTCACCTTCACCAGCAAATTCAGGTTCAGCAGCATCAACGTTGGCATTGAGCACATCAGAACCATCCGGTGCAATGAGTGCGTCGGCATTCTTGAGCCAGCCACCATACTGCTGGAAGTACGCCATAAAGGTCGCAGCATCTGGAGCAGTAAAGGAACCATCAGCTTCACTCATCAATGAACTGACCTTGGTCTGAATGAATTCAACTTCATCCTTGTAGGGAAGAGCTTCAGCAAACTTGCCGCCAGCCAATTGAGCCGCAGCGATCAACACATCGGCGGTGGCGCGGGTGTCGTAGAACGGTGAAACTACCGGCTGAGCACCAGAGAGCACCGGCAAAGACACGCCAGTGGCTACACGCTGGTAACCCCAAGATTCAAGTCCGTGATGATCAGGGAGGACGTATTTCGCTTCAGCAGCAGTTTCATCGGGGAAGGTCGCAAACGAGATCAACTCGACATTCGCAAGCGCTTCCTTGAAACCGAGTGCAGCGGGTAATTCAAAGACCGGGTTCACACCATGAACGAACAACGCCTTGATCGCGCCACTATTCATCTTTTCAACTAAAGCAGCCATTTCTTCAGCAGAAGCAGGGCGGCTGTATTCGGTCTGATTCGGAGCGAGGGCAGAAAGGTACACGCCGCCGGGCTTGCCGAAATTATCAGAGAGAGCATTCAACGCGAGAACGGCTTCGGCAATTTCCAAACCATTGGACTGACCGAGAGCGGGTCCGCCGGGGATGGCTAGCACGTTGAAATTGACGAACATCTCAGCAAGATGATGCAACGCTACCAACTCGACGCCAGCTGCTTGAGCAACCTCAGCCGGATTCACGCCGGAGAAGACTCGCGGTGTTGCGCCGCCACGAAGTTCCGAGACGAGTTTACCGATCGCGAGGGCAACCATGCCTTCGGTCCCAGGACGAACCGGAACCCAATGGTCAGCCTTGGCACCCGTCGCAGACATCCTCGCTTCAAATTGAACGAAGGTGCCGCGCAGTTTCATCTCACCTTCGCGCAAACCGACAAAGCCGCGGGTGTAAGGAAGCGGTGAGATCCATGTTTCGAGGAAGTTGGCTCCAAAGGAGAAGACCACCTGAGCTTTGCCAATATCGAACCAGGGCAAACCAGCCTGACCAAAAAGATTTTCAGCGGCTTTGCTGAGCGTGGCGCGGGCTTCGAACATGCCCAACGCCCCATAGCGGACAGGAGCATTCATGCCAGTAGCATTTGCAAGGTCAGAGACGAGGTCAAAAAGATGGTCGGGAGCCATGCCCATCAGGAAGGCAACTTCGCCGGGCTTATAGTTCTTGAGGGTATCTGCCACAGTTTGAATAGCAGAGTCCCAATCTCCAGTGGATGGACCTTGAACACGATCGGGGTTGTACAAACCGTGAAGGGTGGCTTGTCCGCGTGCGCAGGTCTTTCCGAGATTGAGGGGATGATTGGCATTGCCTTCGGTCTTGATGGCGCGACCCTGATAGGTGCGCACCACGAGACCACATCCCGCCGCACATTCGCGGCATGTAGTGGCGTAATAGGTACTCTGCCCGACCGAATTGTATTCAGGCATCTGCTGATAAGGTTCGCGCTTAACATAACGCGAAGCGGGACCACAACCCGTGAGGATCGCCGTGGTCGCCGCTCCCAAACCAGCCAGTTTTAGAAAATCACGCCGGGAAAATTGTTCGCTCATAATTGATTCCTTTCGCCCGGTTTAATAGTGACACGTGCCACAGTCTGCAAGTTTGATCAGCTTTTCCTGATCTTCGCCAGCAGCTTCAACGTGACAGTTGAGACACCAACCCATGTTCATCACCTGCGGATTCTGGGCAATGGTTTGCTGGGTCATGTCGCCGTGACATTCTTCGCAGTTACGACCAGCCGCAATATGCGGGCGATGGTTGAACTGAACGAAATCAGGCACAATGGCAACGGGAACCCATTCAAGCGACTTACCGCTTAAGACTGCGTCTTTCAGCGGGGCAAGCAATGCACTATCACGGGTCTTAACGATCTGATTGTGGCACGCCCAACACTTTGCTTGTGAAGGGATACCAGCAGCAGGACCCTTTGATGCGCCGGGATGGCAATACAAACACTGAATGCCAAAGGCGATATGGGTCTTGTGGGGGAATTGAACAGGCTGTTCAGGCGCTTGCTGGGTTGTCCATAACCCGTAGGCAGCCGCGCTAAACACTGCCAGGAACACAATCCCCACCGCGATCAGACCAAGAGGCTGTTTTAGCCAGTCGAAAAACTTTTTGATCATGGATGCTCCTGAAATAAACTAAGCGTAACGCCGTCGCTGTTGATCAACGATGGCGTTTGCAAAATTACCGAATTTATATGACGAACATGAAGCGCTTATGCTGGTCTCTCTCTTCATAAAAAAAGAATCCACCCAATAACATCGCTACACAGCTGCGCTCTGAGGGTATTCTACTTCATTATCAATTGCGCGCCAGCAAAAGCTGCGCGCAACTTTGAAATTATACATCGAAAGTGCAAAAAGGTACAAGTTGTCCGATTTATTTTTTAAGGTTGAAGCAGAGCGATTCTGTCCAATATTTTTAATGTAGGAGTAATGTCCATATTGGCAACTCTCTTAAGAACACCCCCAACAAAAGAAAGGTTTCATCTTATAATGAACACACGATGAAAACAAAAAATATTTTCAGCGCATGCATTTTCCTGTTGGTGATTCTCACCCTGCTCCTGGTGATGGTCAATTTCGATCTACCCAGTGTCGCAGCCAAAGACATGACAATGAACACCGTTCAAGTCACCGCCACCCCACCCGTGGATGACAGTTCCGAGATCGGTTCTACAGAAGGCATTCTGATCATGGGTATAGTGATCGTGCTGATCGTTACACTGCCGTTGGTCTTCCAAAAAAGAAAATGATCTGACGCCCAAACGTTCAAGGCATTAACATCGCCTTAACAGATAAGATATGCCTTTATGGTATAGTGCCATTCATGCCTGAAAAGATATTGATCGTCGAAGATGAGATCTCACTTCAAGAAACGCTCGCTTACAACTTAAAAAAAGAGGGATATATAGTTGAAACAGTAGGCGATGGACGTTCTGCGCTTGAATCTGCCCGAAAACTTAAACCCGATTTGATCGTGCTCGACATCATGCTGCCCGAAATGGACGGCTTTGAAGTGGCACGCATCTTGCGGAAAGAAATGACAACTGCCATTCTCATGCTCACCGCCCGCGATGATGAGATCGACCGTGTGGTGGGTCTTGAGGTGGGCGCAGATGACTATCTCACCAAGCCCTTTTCCATGCGAGAACTGGTAGCACGCGTCAAAGCCCAACTGCGCCGCGGGAGGCTTTTACGAGAAGAGATGGGCAAAACCGTCGAAGAGACGCCGCACGAGACCCTCACATTCGACAACCTCACCATCAACCTTACCCGCCGCGAAGTGATGTTGAACAATTCCCCAATGCAGCTCAAACCAAAAGAGTACGAACTTCTGCTATTTCTTGCAGAGCATCGCAGACAAATGCTCTCACGTGAATTCATTTTGGAGCGCGTTTGGGGCTGGGACTATATCGGTGACAGCCGTACGGTGGACGTGCATGTGAGATGGCTGCGGCAGAAGATCGAAGAAAATTCGAGCGAGCCCAAACGCATTGTCACAGTACGTGGCGGCGGGTATCGGTTTGAAGGATAAGTGCGTGAAACGTGATGCTTAATTCGTAATTTTCACATCACATTTCACGGATCACTCATGACACAACTCCCCTACCTTCCTGCAGTCGTTTTCCTTCTAGTAGCCGTATGGTTTGCATGGCGATATTTTGATCTGCGGCGTAATATGAATCAAGTGGCGCAGTCGCTGCGTGACGCTAAAATTCCACTCCCCCATTCAAATGAAATTGATGAACTCCTCAGCGTGATCGAGTCACGGCGAGCCACGTTCAACACAGAACTAGCTGCACTTCGTACAGAGAACGAACGGCTTGCCACTGTCCTTGAGCAGCTCACAGATGGCGTGCTCATTGCCGATGCAGACGGGCGTGTGCAATTTGCGAACCCAGCCGCAAGCAAACTCTTCAACACACACAATCCCACTCAACAAAGTGTTGCACAGGTGGTACGCAGCCATCAACTCATCGAAGCGTGGAAGCGGTGTCAACAAACCCGTCAACTTCAGATCGAGTCCGTCGAAATTCCCACACGAAGACAATACCTGCAAATTATCGTCATTCCCGACATGCATGAAGGCGGGAGTTTGCTCCTCGCACAGGATCTAACCCAGGTCCGCAAGCTTGAAACCGTGCGGCGGGATTTCATCTCGAACGTATCGCACGAACTGCGGACGCCGCTTGCCTCGCTTAAAGCTCTCACCGAAACCCTGCAAGGCGGCGCTCTCGCGGACCCTGAGGCTGGACCACGGTTCCTTGACCGGATCCACACCGAAGTTGATGCGCTGACCCAGATGACTCAGGAATTGCTTGACCTTTCACGTATTGAGTCGGGGCAGGTGCAGCTTAATTTTGAAACGGTCTCACCGCGCAAATTGATCCACTCCGCTGCAGATCGAATGAAGGCACAAGTGGAACGCGCGAATTTAAAATTAGATGTGAAGTGTGAGGATGGGCTGCCGAACATCCGAGCAGACAAAGGGCGGTTGGAACAAGTATTGGTGAATCTCATTCACAACGCGGTGAAGTTCACCAAGCCTGGAGGAAGGATATCTTTGGGTGCAGAACCCGTTCCCGGCGGAGTCCGATGCGTGGTGCGGGATACGGGAGTGGGCATCCCATCGGAGAGTTTATCCCGCATCTTTGAGCGCTTTTATCGAGTCGATTCATCCCGCACCGGTTCCGGCACGGGATTGGGACTTTCGATATCAAAACATATTGTGGAAGCACATGGTGGCAAGATCTGGGTGGAAAGTGAAGAAGGCAGCGGTAGTAACTTCTTTTTCTTTATTCCACTGGAGGCTGCCATGGCAGGCAAATAATAAAACTACTACCTTCGCCGGGGGTGCTGAGTACATGGATCTTTCCGTTAAATAATTCAACCAATCGATGCACGATCGCAAGCCCAATGCCGGTACCTTCATATTGACGCGCCAGAATAGCATCCAACTGAACGAACGGGGTGAAAATTTCAGAGATGTCGCTTTCTTTTATGCCGATGCCTTTATCCCAAACAGTGATCTCCACCATTTGTTCGTCTTTTTTTCCGATAACAGTAATGCCAAATTCCCCACCGGCCGGGGTGAACTTAATGGCATTCCGTAAGAGATGGATCAGCATTTTTTTCGCCGCGACAACATCGGTATGCAATTCGATCATCTGCGGGTCTATTTGAAGCGATACCTTTTGGTTCTTCTGTTTGAACTCCGGTTCTACAGCTGTTAAAGCCGCTTTACAGATCTCAGACAGGGCATAACGCTCAACCAAAAGTTTGAACATGCCGCTTTGCAATCGAGAGTAATCAAGCAAGTCGTTGATCAGCGACAATAAACGATGTCCGCTTTTTTCAATAACGTCTACAGCTCGATTCTGTTTCTCATTCAAACCACCGTAGGTGGAAAGTTTCAACGCCTCAGCCCCTCCAATGATCCCCGTTAATGGGGTACGAAGTTCATGGCTCATAGCCGCCATAAATTCATCTTTGGCGCGCATAGCTTTTGCCAGGCTTTCATTGGCAAGGGTCAATTCGGAAGTACGTTGCAAAACACGTTTTTCAAGATCGGCATTGAAATTTATGAGATTTTCATTGAGTAATACTATCTCGCGCCCATCCAACCATTGCAAAATAATGGAGATCAAGATCAAACAGCCAACCCAAAAACTTACAGCGCTGAAACTGATCAACGCATTACCCTCATGACCAACAACAAACAAATAAAATGAAGCCAAGAGCAAAAAATTGGCAAACCAGCGATGGATACTCGAAAGCCATGGCATTTTATTCTTTTTATTGGTCTTTGTCCCGGCAAACTTCATGGTTAATTGTTGAAACCCTGCCATAGCAATGAAGATCGAACTTAGGTTATACAGAAGGTCCGTTAGTTTGGCGGTTTCAAAATACAGCCCTTGAATATTATGAACGAGTAATATGGTATCGGCAGATATCAGAAGTAATATGCCTATCACCAAATGAAGCCTGCCAATAAAGTTAAGATAATTGCTCTTGTGAGTAATCAATACCCAGATTGCTATGAACAATAAAGTGTCCACTGAAAAATAAGCCAGGGTAACCCCCAATTGCATTGGGTGTTCCAGTTGGTTTTGATTGATGATGGGCTTGAAAATAAAAAACCAAAGAAACAAACCCATCGATATGACCACTGTAATTGTTTCGAGATGTATCTTGAGTCTTTCTATATAACTTCTCTTTTTATAAGGAATGAGCAGGATGCCCAGAAGAAGCATGGGGTATGATGATAAAAAAAAGAAATCTGCTATGGACGGAAACGGATCTGCCTTTAAGATTTGGGTCAACACCAACCAGAGAGCATTCCCTAAGGAGTAGAAAAGTCCGGAGAAGGCAAGTATGATCCACGCCATTGCCAAACGTCGCGACACACCACGCAGGTGCCATGCCACATAGAAAGAAGTAATACATCCCACCGTACTCCATATGAATGTTGATATATCACCATGCAACAGATATTTTTGATCAGATCGTATAAGGTATGGAGGAATCCCGATCAACAGAAAAATGACAGCATAAAAAACAAATAAATTGTTGCGTAGAGATATATTTAATAATTTCCCCCATAGCCGATTCAGAATACCGGTTTTGGCAGTAAGCAAATTAGGGGGTTGAGATGGAGCAGGGGTATCTGGAATCATAATAGGCTACTTACATAAGTTTATTAATTCGGATGTAGTTTGGCACATTGAATATTATTCTTACATAAATTCCCCCATTTACAATGGGGGAATTTATGTATATTTTCGGTAATAAAAACGAAAAGACAATGACATAACTACCCTTATTCTTTAGTTTGCATTTTTGAAAGTTTTGAAAACTAATGAAAAAAACTGATAGGTTTGTTGTTTCCTGGCAATTTCACTTTTTATAGTTGTGATCAAGAACCCTTAACTTCCCAATAGAACTGCTTCTACAGATTCAAGATTTGAGTAAACCGGTATGATC
>JBEBCV010000306.1:0-4822 GCA_041157505.1 Chloroflexota bacterium
CAGATAACGCCAAACGGATTTGTTTCGTCGTCTACGATGCAGAAGAAAAGATCGCAGGCGGAGTCATTGCCTTAACTTATTGGGACTGGCTCTACATCGACTTGATGTGGCTGCGAGCAGATGTGCGCCGTCACGGGTATGGCAGTCGCCTGCTTGCCCTGGCAGAAGAGGAAGCCTCCAAGCGCGGCGCAAAACACGCCTATTTGGATACCTTCAGTTTTCAGGCTCCCGAATTTTATAAAAAACAAGGCTATCGCATCTTCGGCGAACTAAAAGATTTTCCACGCGGACATCAGCGCTACTTTTTTACAAAAGATTTGTAAGCACTTCAGGTTGGGGGATAGAAAGATACATAAAACGTTGGTCAAACTTGCTGAAACAGAACCAGCTTCCAGTGGGGGATGAAGCGAATTTTCAGATAGAATCCTCTTATCAATCATCCAAGCGTTAACCGACATCACATCATCACAGATCAAGAAAGGTCGTACATAAAATGAAGATCACAGTCATTGGCGGGGGCTCTACATATACACCCGAGCTTGTGAACGGATTTCTTGCCAGAGCAGAAACTCTTCCGCTCAAGGAGCTTTGGCTGATGGACATTGATAAGGAACGGCTGGAGATCGTTGGCGGATTTGCGCAGAGAATGGTGAAAGCGAAGGGCGAGCCATTTAAGGTGATCCTCTCCACGGTTCAGAAAGGGGCGATCGCAGATGCGGCGTATGTCACCACACAGTTGCGAGTCGGCATGATGCCTGCGCGGCGCGGTGATGAATATCTTGGTCTGCGCCATGGGCTGATCGGACAGGAGACCACCGGTGTGGGCGGTATGGCAAAAGCACTGCGCACCATCCCTGTGATCTTGAGCATCGCGAATGATATTCGTGAAGTGGCGCCGGGGGCATTGCTTGCAAACTTTACCAACCCGGCAGGGCTCGTTACCGAAGCGTTGACCCGTTATGCTCAAGATGTTCCTTCTGTGGGGGTTTGCAATGTGGGCATCACCGCCAAGATGAAGATCCTTGAACAACTACAAGAGGTCACTGGCAGCAAGGTGGAAGCGAACCGCGCTGTGTTGATCACTCTTGGTTTGAATCATCTCACCTGGCATCGCGGATTCACCATTGACGATGAGGAAATGTGGCAGGTGATCTTCCCCGCGTATGTTGAGTCGCTTAAAAAAGAGAAAGACCCCGAATGGGATATTCCCATGCTCGAAGCACTTGGCATGATCCCCAATTATTATTTGCAGTATTTCTATTACACCCATAATAAATTGGAAGCGCAGAAAAAGTGGCCCCCATCGCGTGCCGACGAAGTGATGGAGATCGAAAAAGATCTGCTGCGTGAATACGCCGACCCGAACCTTAGCGAGCCGCCCACCGACCTGATGAAGCGTGGCGGTGCGTATTATTCCACGCTAGCCACGCAACTTATCAACTCACATTACAACGACCTCGGTGAAGTGCATGTCGTCAATGTTCGCAATGAAGGAGCGGTGCAAGAGTATCCATTCGATTGGGTGTTGGAGCTGCCAGCCAAAGTGGATAGACAAGGAATTCACCCGCTTCATGCCGACCCGCTGCCTGATTCATGCTTCGAGCTGGTTTCACGCGTGAAGCGTTACGAACTACTAACCGTGCAAGCCGCGGTGCATGGCGACAAAGATGCCATGCTTCAAGCATTGCTTGCCCATCCGCTTGGACCCAGCGCAGAAAACGCCCAAGCTGTGATGGACGATATGCTGACAACGAACAAAACATGGCTGCCGCAATTCAGCTAGGGAAGACATCATGAAATATTTTCTTGGTGTGGACGTGGGTTCGTCGAAAACACATGCCTTGATCGTGAACGAGCGCGGACAGTGCGTTGGTTTTGGCAAAGCGTGGGGCGGAAATTATCAAACCGTTGGCTATGACGGCTTGTTCAATGCTTTGCAGGATTCGTTCGCGGCGGCGAGAGAAAGCTCCGGCGTGGATGCGGCTCAGATCATGGGAGCAGGCTTCGGCGTGGCTGGATACGATTTTCCATCCGACCGCGAAGCTCACTTGAGAGAAATCTCAAAGCTGGGGTTATCCTGCCCGTTGGACGTTGTCAACGATGGTTGGAATGGATTGTATGCCGGTGCTACACGCGGAATTGGTGTGAACGTGACGGCGGGGTCTTCGAACAATTGCCGCGGACGTAATGGTGCAGGAAAAGAGGGACGCATTGTTGGAAATGGCGCACCCTTCGGTGAATTTGGCGGCGGGACCGAGATCGTGAGCTATGGTTTGCAAATGGTCAATTACGCGTGGATCAAGCGCATTGCCCAGACGAAGTTAACGCAGATCTATCTCAACGCGGTAGATGCCAAAGATGAAACGGATTTGATGGAAGGTCTCTCGAATGGACAGTATCATTTATTTCCGTATCTTGCCATTCAGGTGATGCAAGCCGCGCGCGAAGGTGACCATGCTGCGCAGGAGGTCATCCGTTGGGCGGGGGAGGAGCTTGGTTGGCTGGCGGTTTCGGTGGCGCGTCAGATCGATATGGAAAACGAGCAATTAGAGATCGTGCAATCGGGCAGTGTCTTTGAAGCAGGTGAACTCATCACTGACCCCATGCGCGCCATTGTGCTGAGACATTGCCCGAAAGCAAAATTGATCCGATTGACCTGTCCGCCTGTGGTGGGAGCGGTCATTCTCGGCATGGAACAGGCAGGCTTCGATGGCTATGCGGTGCGTGATGTGATAGTGAAGACTGCAATTGAAATGGTGAAATGAAAATAAGGTCTTATAATTTCAACCTATGAAAGCCTTGAACTGCCCCAACTGCGGAGCGGCGCTTTCTGCCGCCTCTCTGAAAAATGACCTCGCTACTTGCGAATTTTGTGGCACGACCTTTCGCATGTCCAAGACCGCCACGCCTGAACCAGACATGGGCGACCTGCTCCTCGGCGCGGACTTTGGGAGCGACACACTGCCTGGCTGGGAGATCATCCGTGATGGTGAGATTTCATTTCACAAAGGCAATCCCCCCGAACTGCGCGGACGGTATAAACCGCGCATCAATTCCTATTACGTCCTCATCAGCTCCGGCTTTTTAGATGACTTCGACGCCAGTATTAGCATCAAATTCACCGAAGGGGATGAGAAGTTGATCACGGCTGGGTTTTATCCACGCATGAACAGTGAAGGCGGGTATGCAGTTTATATTTCCCCGTTGGGTTCGTACAACATCGGCTTTTTTACCACTCAAGAAAATAGCAAAGACTTCAAATGGAACACCCTCGTAGACTGGACCTCGCACGCCTCCCTGCGCAAAGGCAAGGACGTAACCAACCGCCTGCGCGTCATCATGGATGGCGAAAAAATGCGCGTGTATCTCAATGGCGTGTTGGCAACATCCCTCAAAGATAATCGCTACAAGATGGGCAAATTGCATATCGTCGCCGAACCCAACGGCGAGACAAATTTGGGCGTCGCCTATTCGGATTTGCAGGTCAGAGAGGTAACAAAATAGGGAAATCCTTTGGGAAAATTATCCACGAAGTTTACGAAGCACACAAAAAACTGTCTTCGTGAAAATTCGTGTTCTTCGTGGATAACACTTTCATTATTAATCCTAGTTAATCGCTAAACTCAAATTTGCACATTAAACAAATACGATGGCAGAATAAACTAAATTCACTTTTTAGTGCTATTTGCGTTAAGCCCTTTGCTTGATTTCTCGTTTAGAATCACCCCTGTGACCTCCATCCTCATCTTCGCACTCCTCACTATCCTCTCCGCCCTCGGTGTGTGGATCATCCGTCAATACGCCGAACGCCGCCGCATCATCGACCATCCCAACGAACGCAGTTCGCATTCCGCGCCTACTCCGCGCGGCGGGGGTGTAGCCATTGTCATCGTCGTCCTTGCGGCTGGGATTTTCACAGCAATCAATTCAAACTTAATTCACAGCCTCATCTACCTCGTCTGCGGCGCGGTCATTGCCTACCTTGGCTGGCGAGACGATATCCATTCGCTCAGTCCGCGGGTGCGCTTTGCCGTGCAAGGTCTGGTCGCACTCGCGTCTGTGCTAGGCATGGGCTATTTCAAATCGGTCACCATTCCGCTCTTCGGTCAACTGCAGCTCGGCGCGGTCGGCTTCATCATCACCATCCTGTGGATCGTCGGTCTCACCAACGCCTACAACTTCATGGACGGCATCGACGGCATCGCGGGCGGTGTCGCGCTCTCTGCCGCTTTCGGTTGGATGTTCCTCGCCGCAAACACGAATCAACACTTTGTCTATTGGGTCGCGCTCGCCATCGCCGCGGGCAGTTTGGGCTTTCTCTTTCACAACTGGTCACCCGCCAAAATTTTCATGGGCGACGCAGGCAGCACCTTCCTCGGTTACACCTTCGCGGTTCTCCCATTGCTCTCCGCCGATAAAGGCGGCGACGCCCTCATGCTCGGCACCCTCCTGATGTGGACCTTCATCATGGACGCGGGCGTCACCTTCATCCGCCGCGCCTTCAAAGGCGAACACGTTTTCGACGCGCATCGCACGCACCTTTATCAACGTCTCGTCATCGGCGGCTACAAGCACGCCCAAGTCAGCGCGCTCTATATTTTGCTCACCCTCCTCGCCGCCGCCCTCGCTTACGCTTGGTCCTGGGGGCAACCCTACGCCCCGCCCCTCATCATCATTGGACTTCCCCTTCTCTGGCTGCTTCTCTCTCGTTATGTTCGTTCCTTAAACACAAAGTACACGAAGGGCACAAAGGTTTAAAGATTTTCCTTCATGTACTTTGTGCCCTTTGTGGTTAAATTCTTTTCACATGCTCAATCGGATA
>JBEBCV010000307.1:0-10852 GCA_041157505.1 Chloroflexota bacterium
CTGGGAGGCAGGAGCGGGCGGTCCTCGAGTGATCCTGGGGCGTTGCCCTTACGCACAGGTTATAGAGGGTCACCCTGAGTTATGTAAAATGGATACTGCTTTATTGAAAAATGCTTTGGAAAAAAATGTTACGCCATTACGTAGGAATGAGCATGCATCAAAAGGGATATGTCCATTTGTCTTTCAAATTGAGTAATTGGTTTATAGTTTGCCAATCAAAAAACCGCCCTGCTTCAATAAGCAGGGCGGTTTTTTTAAATGATCTTATTCGGTAAGTTGTAAGTAAGGTGGTGTTTCTGCTTCGTAATTTTTGTTCTGATCGTAATGAATATTTACAGAACTTGTACCAGAAAGGTCAACAGTATAGCCAATGATCTGACCTTCAATACCAGTATCACCAGTACCATCGATCGTGATATCTGAAGCAGGGGCAAGGATCGTTCCTTCAATGGTGGATCCTGAGTTGCCATTTAAGCGAACAGTTGCTTCGTTGTCATAAGGTATATAAAGAAGCAAATTTTTGAATGGACCGGAGGTAGGACCACTGAGATTAACCGTAGCGCCACCATTCCAGGTTACATCACCATCTACCATGTAAATAATCACGTTCGAACCCGTTAGAGTATCACCTCCGTTTAAGCTGAAATCAGCATCTACACAATAAACACCCGGTTCGAGGGTCGTCACGCCATTGGGGGGGAAGTGTGCACCCGAATAATTTCCTGGAGACATGGAACTCCCTGTTTTTGTAGCATTCCCGGAACATTCAGGCAAAGGCATTACATATTCTGGAACAGGGTAGTCATAGGCATCACAACCAGTTTTGATCTGGTCACCTGGGATGTCGATGGCACTGGGTTCGTAGGTAATGCCACCCACTGCACAAAGGGATGGAGCCGTTAATTCGGCTGCGGCGCTGTTATTAAAGAAGGCGGTGTTTGGACAATCCGAATTAACATAAATACCACCGCCATCAAGGGTCGTATCGGCATTACCCTGATATTTCACAGCTTTACATTGGTCTGGAGATAAACCAACCACTGCATTGCCTTCAAACATATTGACTTTGGTTGGAGGAATGACCTTCGCTACCGCATTGACATAGTTGGTCATTTCGGTGATGCCAACTACACGAGCAAAGGTGGTTTGTACATGAGATGTGATAAGCACCTGGACGTAATCATCATCCCCTGCATAAAGACCTTCGATCGGCGGACGGACGACTTGAACGATATTGGTTGTTCCATTATTGTTATAACCATTGTTGGCGGCCAGATCGAAACCAGCAGCTTGTGCCACATCCCAATCGTTCGCCCGGATCATCATGCGACCCGCGGCAAGAGCGGCAGTGTCTGCGGCATTTTGGGCATTGCGTTTATCCGAAAAGGCGATGCCACCATCTACAGTAAGACCTGTCATTCCGATCAGACCGATGATGGCAAAAACGATCAGGATCAAAGCTTGCCCGCTCTCGGAATTCTTATGTTTCTTCATGTTTATCTCCTTCATTTCTATGGTCCGCAGACCGGGGAGAGAATGGTATTTGTTACTTGGGCTCGAAGGGTGATTGTTTGGCTACCAATCATCGCTCCAACAAGGGGTGTGGAAACTGGATGGTCGTGCTCGACCAAGACTGTGATCTTATGCGGAACACCACTTGTTTCGCCTTCGCAAAGTTTGGTGTTGTCACTATAACTGATCGTAACATCGGCTTCTTCTAGGATAATGATATCGTCTGCAGCCGCAATGGTTCTTGCAACGATCCCATCCGCATCATCTGGTTCGATGGAACCGTAGACAGCACCTTCCTGAGCCGCATCGCGCATTGAGACATAAGCGAATAAGGCGATCCCAAAGTCGATCGCGCCCATCAGCAGCATTAGAATGACCATCAAGCTGAGCGCTAGCTCAACCAGGCTTTGCCCACGTTGTTTTTTTTCAACTGGTCTATTCATTATTTCACCTGTGTGCCATTCGATGAGTCTAAAACTGGGCAACCAGCTTCTGCAAAGGTTATCTTGATGATCTCATTGCCTGTTTCAGTATAGTTCTTATTGAACTCAAATAGAAGTACTTTGGTTTGTCCGGATGTAAGTGTTACGTTCCCAGTGAATGATGCAGAAGAGGGGGATGGAAGGGTCAAGGGGTCAATACGTTGTGTGTTTGCACCAGACCAGATCTGGACACCACCAAAAAAGATCGCGCTAATGTATTGCTGGCTATTTGATGAATAGTTCCAGTTCTTAACCTCTATGTTCTTTATGGTTATCGTTCCGCTCGTAGCTCCATCACTGATGACGCTCATTTGCATCTTGCGGTTGGCGCCACTGCCTGTGAATGTCACACTTGGGGCTGGAGTACTTGTCAGACGGTGGTATACGAAACATTGAAGTGATGACGAGATCGAGAGAGTTGCGCTGGAACTTAATGCTCCGCTGTTGGCAGTTGCTGTCGCGGAGATAGAGATCGAACCATTTGACATGTCCGTCGATGTCGTTGTGTAATTTGCGGTGCACTCCATGGATTGCCCAATTGCCAAAGGTGAGCTTCCACAAGTGATCGAACCAAGGAATGCATTTGCTGTGACCGCATAGTTGGGGTTAACCGTTGCATTGCCCGTGTTCTTGATCTTGAACTTAACCAGCAGCGGTGTCGCCGCAGAAGGATAACTGGTCGGGGTTGATGAGATCGATAAAGTTATCCGGGCGGCATTATAAGTAATTACCGTTGCAGTTGCTTGTAAGGAAGTAGTTGGATTTCCGTTGTACTGGGTTGTGACGGTGGCAAGATTGATAATGGAACCTGCATCAAGATCGGTTTGTGCGATGCTATAGGCTAACGTACAAGTGACCGTTGCTTGAGGAGCTAAAGTTCCGCTTGCCACAGTACAGGATTTTGATGGGGAAAAACCAAGATCTGTCACTGTAAATGGGGCAGATAAAGTGACATTTCCATCATTCTTGATCACATAGTTGAAGTTGACTGAGGCTCCAAGTGTAGTAGCAAGAGCAGTGGAGGGACTAATTGTGAGGGAAAGTAAAGGCGATTGTGTGACGCTTACACTCGCATTTGCAGGGTTGGATGTTACTGCACCACTGTTTGAGGTTGCTGTCGCGCTGTTGACAAGGTTGGTCCCTGCATCCAAATCTGCCTGGGTCACATAGTATTCGCCTGTGCATGTGGTTGTTGCTCCTGGGGCAAGCGAACTCAACGATGGGCAGGAAATATTCGTCGCCCGTGAATCGGTCACAGAATAGGGAGCAGTGAGAGTTGCTGTGCTTTGATTTGTTAGGGTGTAAATGTAAGTGATCTTCTGATTTAAGGTTGTAACAGTTGGTGTCGAAGCAGCAACAGATAGGTCTAACGCGGCGGTACTCACACTAGCTGTTGCCGTATTTGATGTTACTGTAGTGGAATCGAAGGTAGCAGTTGCAGTCGCAGTGTTGGTCACAACGCCAGAAGCAATATCACCGTCGGTGATCGTATATGGGGCTGTACATTCTGTAAAATCACCCGGTGCGATTGATGCGTCTGCACCAGAACAATCGATTGCTCCTGAGTCAATCTTATTGTCGGAAACCGAGTAAGGTGAAGTAAGGGTCACGTTGCCGGAATTCGTGAGTTTGTAGGTGTAGGTAATTACAACCCCTGTTGCCTGTGCAACTGTTTGAGAGGGTGTCTTTGTAAGTGTTAACGCAGGCGATTGAACAGCATTGATGGTGATGCCTTTTGTATCCGAAAGCGCTTGCGTTGAGTTCGAAAAAACCACATTTGAATATTTCCCTGCATCCAGGTCTGCTTGAATGACCGAATAAGTTACGGTGCATGTGAAACTTTCGCCCTTTGCGAGTGTGCCGGGCAGGGTGCATTCTGATATTCCGGGGTTATCCGAAATGGAAAGCCCGGTCAGGTCAACAGTACCAATATTCTTAAGCAAGTAGGTAAAGGTCAGTGTTTGCCCAACTGAACTAAACGAAGAAGGGGAACCGGAAATTGTTAAGTCCAATACACCACCTGGCACCCAACTTTGACCAACCGGATCAACACCGATGGCAACATCCATCAATAGTGTTCGTTCCGCAGAACTTGTGATCGTAAAACCTTGCCATGAGGGGACGATCGCAATAATTGGAGACCATTGGGTCGATACTTGTACTTTTATCCGGTCGCCATTATTAAGGTCGGTATCTGTAACACCGTTGCAGGTATCGGCTGTCGGCGCTGGATCGATGCCTGCAAGTGTAATTGGGTCGCCATCATCATCGAGACCACCATCATAGGTGATATTGATGTCATTATAAATACTCAGGAATCCAACCCGTGTGGCAGCTCCACGAATCCCATCGCAATCACGATAATAAGGAACCCCGGCATCACTTAGTCCACTTGCTGAACCATAACGCGCTGCCTGACGAGCTGCATTCAATGTGGATGCATAAATAAAGATCAATCTGCCGGTTTCCAATAAGCCATAAACGACAAGCAAAAGAATTGGCAGTGCCAGGGCAAACTCGACCATACCTTGTCCGGTAAATTTGCGTTTTTTGCGTGGATTGGGATTGAGAATAAGTGCTTTAAATTTATTCATTAATTTGATCATTTCATGACCTCGTAATAAAAACGAACCGGACTTTCTTTGCCAGGTTCGCTTGGGGACGATGGGGAACATTGAGAAGAATTTTGAATTTTGCGATTCTGGCGACTGTGCCACACTGGCGGCTTGAATTTGGCGTGATACCGCCATTTTTTTCGCGATTATCAATTTCATTTTATCATAATGTGATTTTTCACGTTCTCGTCAACTTTGTTAGGAAAAATTGGTAAAAATTAATAAAATAACCTTTTTGCAAGGTCGTTACTGATCGGCATAAGAAGAACCGATAGCAAAAAATTGTAAGCTTGCAACTATAACCATCCAGTTGCAATTCCATTTTAATAAATTATTTGGGAAGCGTTCCTTCCATATTCATTTCTTTTTTTTCAACTTCAATATCAGCAGCCTTAAGAAAATTGAGGGCATTTTCATCTGTGCGATATGCTACGCTGTAAACAATTCGAGAAATACCAGCGTTTATGAGCGCTTTGGTGCAGTTAATGCAGGGAAGATGGGTGACATAACAGGTAGCCCCTTTGGTAGAGACCCCATGAAGAGCTGCCTGAATAATGGCATTGGTCTCAGCATGAATCGTACGGACACAATGTCCATCAACCATAAGGTGCCCAATCTCGTCACAGTGATCCTGCCCAGCAGGGGAGCCGTTGAAGCCTGTGGTAAGGATACGTTTTTCTCTTACAAGGACGCACCCAACAAAGGCTCGGTCACAGGTGCTGCGTTCAGAAACAGCGAAAGCGATCTTTAGAAAATACGAATCCCAGTCAGGGCGCATAAGAATTCTCCAAATACTTTAGTCAACCTGATATTATAAGTTGAGTTGAATGAAATGTACTCCGGTCTGTATCCCCCAGAAGTAGGATTAGAACGATTCGGACTTCGATTCGGCTTGGTCCTTATAAACAAGCCCCCGCTTCAGGTGAGGCGGGGGCTTGTCATATTTATTTATTCTACGGTTACACTTTTAGCCAAATTTCTAGGCTGATCAACATCCAATCCTCGGATGGTGGCGATGTGGTAAGCCAACATCTGCAAAGGGAGGACGGTAGCTACCGGAGAGAGCATCCAGGGGGCATCGGGTATCCAAAGAACATGATCTGCCATCCCTTTGACGAGTTCATCACCTTCGGTGGCGACTGCAACGACCATACCACCGCGCGCCTTCGCCTGCTGGATCTGTGAGATCATCTTTTCATGCCAGGGATCTTTGGGGGCTATACACAACACCGGCATTTCTTCATCGATGAGTGCGATGGGACCATGTTTCATCTCACCAGCCGGGTAGCCTTCTGCGTGAATATATGAAATTTCTTTGAGCTTTAATGCGCCCTCGTATGCAATGGGCATGTTGATACCACGACCAAGGTACAAACAGCCCTTGATGTCTTTAAGGGCATGGGCTACTTTTTCGATATCAGCTTCAGTATCCATGACACGACCAACCAGATCTGGAACAAGTCGTAAATCTGCCACGAGTTCGCGGCGGGTTTTTTCATCGATCACTCCGCGCAGGTCCGCCAGGAGAATAGCGAGCATATATTGATCGACCAATGGCGCAGTGAACGCTTTGGTGGAAGCAACCCCAATTTCAGGTCCAGTCTGCATCGAGATGAATCCATCTGATGTGCGCATGGCCTGCGAGCCGATTGCATTAACGATGCTCCATACAATGCCGCCTTTGCGTCGACCTTCTTCCATAGCGGCTAGAGTATCGGCGGTTTCACCAGATTGTGAGATGGCAAGGATCACTGTATTCTCGTCAACGATCGGATCACTATAACGAAATTCTGAACCGATAACCACTTCCACAGGAACACGGGCGATCTTTTCAATAAGATATTTTCCAACCATGCCAGCATAAGCAGCAGTGCCACAGGCAGTGATGTAGATGCGTTGGATTCGTTTTGCAAGTTCTGGTGTGAGATTCAATTCCGGCAGGCGAATGCGACCCTCTTTGAAGTCAACCCGTCCAGCAAGGGTGTCTGTCAAGGCGCGAACCTGTTCATGGATTTCTTTTTGCATGAAATGGCGATATTCGCCCTTTTCTGCTGAAACTGCGTCAAATGAGATGTTATGAATTTCAGGGGTTACAGGCTCGCCATCGAGCGTTTCGATCCGCACACTGTCTTTCGTAACAACAACCATTTGTCGTGATTCCAAAAAGATCATTTTGCGAGTGTGTTCTAAGATCGCAGGGATATCAGAGGCGAGGAAATTTTCCCCATCACCCAGCCCCACAACCACGCCGCCTGCGTTCCCAATGCGTGCCGCGATGATCTTATCCGGCTCGTCAGTAGAGAGTAGTAAAACCACATTTGCACCTTCGATCTGTTTGAAAGTTCGGCGTGCTGCTTCTTCAAACGAAATACCAGCTGCTTTGTGATTTTCTGCAAGATGTACGATGGTTTCAGTATCTGTGTCTGAATTGAACTTCACGCCTTCAGCGCCAAGCTCATCTTTCAATTCCAGAAAATTTTCGACAATGCCATTATGTACCACCACCATCGTTCCAGTATTGCCAACATGGGGGTGCGCATTGCGAGCGGACGGTGCTCCATGAGTCGCCCAGCGGGTATGACCAATTCCAGGCGCGCCGATCAATGGTGATTTGCCAACCAAATCCACCAATTGTTGCAGCTTGCCCGCATCTCTGCGAACATCGATCTGGCCGTTATTGATAACGGCAACACCCGCGGAGTCATAACCGCGATACTCAAGCCGCTTAAGTCCGTTAATGATGATCGGAGTCGCTTCACGCGGTCCGACATATCCAACGATTCCACACATAGTAGGATTCCTCCAAAAAGTTAATATGAGAGCCAAAAACCTAACGCCTCGAACTTAAGCGACGTCAGATCAATTGACCCATAGTTTGTGCCACGCCTTGACCTTTGCTACCGCAATCGCTTGCTGTATTTGTAATCAAGGTTTCATCTGGAGGGAAAGATGGACGGGTCATGGCAGACCCGGAAGGCTTCCGCTGATCTCTCGATTTTCCCATATGCTTGGTTTGCTCAGCAATATGGTTAACTCCATTTTGCAATGGAGAACCTTCGTCCTCGTCAACTCTGACTAATATTCAGAGTCCATGCGCTGTCTTTCCCGTTTTAAATTTTCCGTTGCACCTCCTTTTATTTGAACGGGCGCATTATACCGTAAAAAAATTAGGATTTTTGAGCTCGTAGGTTTGCTAATGTACCATTTACTTAATCAAGTGAACTTCTGGAATTGTGTACGTATCCCAGTTTTGTTCATCTTTATAATTGATCTCAATATTGTCTGTGCCATCAATTTCGATGTAGTACGCAATGATCTGGCTGTGATATGCGGCGCTCCGCATCGAGTCAAGCCCATTAATTCGGAGATCGGCACCTGGTCCAAAGATCATGCCTTGGTAGCGAGAGGTATCGCTGCCATTTAAGGTAATTTGTCCTCTATTTTCGAATGGCATGTATATTAATAGCCCATCGTTAGGTCCAGACTTTGGCGCAGTTAAGTCGATTTCGGCATATCCGCTGATCTTAATATCACCATATTCCATCAGGATAGTAACGCCATCTCCAACGAGATCATAGCCTTCTGTAACAATGAAATCATCATTAAGACAATAGACGCCGCCTTCAAGATAATGAACACCATCCGGAGGAAAAATGCCTTCATCCCATGTTCCTGGTTTCATATATCCAGTTTCTTCATCAATGCTGGCTATCTTATCCCCACAATTTGTTCGGGGTAATTTGTAGGCGAGAGGAAATGGAACTGGGGCAACACCGGTCTCAATTGGATATGGAGTAATTAGCTGAGGTTTCTGAATATCCGCTCCGCCCACAACGGTGATCCGGCTGGCATCCTGTATACGGATGCCTCCACTGCCGAAAGACATAAAGGCGCATTTAGGATTATCAGAGTTTACAAACAAACCGCCTCCAATCATTGTAAGGG
This sequence comes from Chloroflexota bacterium, assembly GCA_041157505.1. Classification (GTDB taxonomy): domain Bacteria; phylum Chloroflexota; class Anaerolineae; order Anaerolineales; family Villigracilaceae; genus Villigracilis. The sequence goes on from JBEBCV010000307.1 coordinate 8,555, forward strand.
TTGCTTCACCATGTACCCAAAAACTGCGTCGCCTCTCGCATTCAGAACGAGGAGCTAAACTTACCATTGCATATCCTGGGAACATTTCACCGATTTCTGAAGGTTTCGATTGCGAGATCGCTTGAGCAACACTCGTAATAGTTGGGATGCCAATAGCTACCCCAAAGTAAGTTCGTAGATGTGATGTAATGATCACTTCAATGTATTCAGAATTCCCTTCGTAGGGACCACTTAATGGAGGGGTGTTCATTTCAACGGTATTTGTCACACCATCATTGTTGTATCCATTAGCGGCTGCCGTTGCGAGTGCAGCTGCCCGCCAGTTTCCGCCTTCGATCCTTGTCAGTGCAGCAGTCAATGCGGCGGCTGAAGCGGCGGTGTCTGCCCGGCGGCTATCAATAAAGGCATTTGTCCCATCTATGGCGATTGCAGATGCGCCGATTAAGCCAATGATCGCAAAGACGATCAGGATCATTGCTTGTCCTTTTTCTCTTTTTCTTGTTTTAAGTTTATTTATTTGCATGGCGGCTGAAGAATCACATTCGAAGCAGATCCGGTTAGCTTGATCGTATCAGAACCAATGATCTCACCGGTGAATGGCATAACAATTGGATAGTTGTACGAAACACGTACTTCAATATAATTAGCAACTCCTTTCGATACTCCCTGGCAGTTCTTACCAATAGTCTTGATTTCTACACCTACAGTATCTGTGTTTCTTAGGTCAACGGGAGAAGAAAATACTTCGCCTTCCTGACGGGGGAGGATATTTCTTGCACGATTTTCAATTTGTTCCTTATTGCCGGGATTGAATGAGGCATATAGAGCGCCTTCCTGAGCTGCATCTCTCAAAATTGAGTATGAGAAAAGTGCCATCCCAAAATCAAAAGTACCTAAAAGGATCAACAATATTACTGGGAGGCTAACAGCCAATTCAACCAGACTTTGCCCTTTTTCTATTTTTGTTTTTATAAAATATTTCCTGTGCATACTTAATTTCTCGAGTCCACCGGGTAATTCGTACAACCAGGTGTACTGATCGTTATGATGATGCGCTCGGTACCATCTCTAAATCCATAGTTCTTGTCAAAAGAGAATTCCAGCACCGATTCACCTTGAGGAATGAAAGGATAATAGGCTTCGATGAAGGCGGAAGGTGAGAATAAATCACCTGTCCATAACTGACCATCCAGTTCTACCTGGTTTAGCCGTAAGGAAGGCGCTCCACCTGTATCGTGATTCCATTCCACATACACATTCGCCGTGGAGAGAGTAAAACCTGTGTTGTTGAATATCTCCATCGACATAACATTATCGTCAAATATCAATGGGCCATGTGCTACGTTATACTTTCCTGTGCAATTTATAGCAGTAGGAGTTGCTGACGGTATTCTAGTTGCTGTCGGTGTAATAGAAGGTGTAAATGTGATCGTTGGTGGAAGTGTGCTGGTCGGAGTACGTGGGAATGCAGTACGAATCGCTTCATACGTTGCGTTGAAAGTAGCTGTGGCAGTTGGGGAGACTGCGTTTTCATCAGGTGTTCGTGTTGCAACCTTTGAGGGAGTTGGGGTTTCAGCTTTAAACCCAGTGGGAAATGCAGATCCAAAGATCGGGACGGATATTAAAAAGGTGCGTGCATTAGCTGAAACCACCTCAAGTGGCTCAAGGTTTACAATTGGAAGAATCGGTTCGTAGGAAGCTGAAACTTGAACGATTATCCGATCCCCATTTCGGATAATATTATCTCCGATGGGGCAAGTATCTGCATCCGGATTTGGGTCTATATCCAAAATAGGAATCTGGTCACCTTCGGAAGTGATTCCGCGATCATAAGTAATGTTAATTTCATCAAATTCTGTCAAGATAGCGGAACGATTTGCAACTTCTCGAATTCCATCACAATCTTGATAATAAGTGGTGTTCGTGATGGGCTCACCGCTTCCTGCTCCATATCGTGCAGCCTGCCTTGAAGCGTTCGCAACAGAGGCGAATATGAAGATAAGGCGTGATACTTCGATGATGCCATATAGAAGCATAACAAGCACAGGAAGTGCCAGCATAAATTCAACCATAGCTTGGGCATGTTTGCTCCGATCGTTTTTTTGGAAGGGGTATTTAATTTCAGAATAAATCATTTTTAAGAGAATCAATTGGGCAACAATGACTTCAGGATATGGGGGAAGAAAATGATCAAGGCTGCCCCTGCAATGAAGTATGGACCATAGGGTATGAAGACCATTAGTGCATTGGCGTTGTATTTTCTAGTAATTAACAAACTAATTACTAGAAAGAAACTTA
>JBEBCV010000308.1:0-3005 GCA_041157505.1 Chloroflexota bacterium
GAACCCAAGCCGCAGAGGACTGCTCCGCAACGACCGGTCATCAATGTTGAGCATGATGCAGTGTTGAACACGGCCGAAGAAGTCGTGTCCAAGTTGATCTATCACATGGGTATGACCGCTCAGGTTTCTGCGCATTACGACGAATCAGATTCATCTGATAACCGCACCATTCAAGTGGATGTCCGCGGGGAAGACCTAAGTGCGCTGATCGGACGTCGAGCTGAAACGCTTGCAGCTTTCCAACATGTCGCTTCGTTGATCGTTGGCAAGCAGACCCAGCAATGGGTGCAGGTCATCATTGATGTGGAGGGGTACCGCGCCCGTCGTGAAAAGCAGATCCGCCAACTTGCCAATCGCATGGCAGATCAGGTAACGAAGACTGGTCGTAAGGTGACGATGGAACCCATGCCATCGAGCGAACGCCGTGTTGTTCACATCGAACTACGCGGACACCCCGCCGTGAAGACCGAAAGCACTGGCGATGAACCGTATCGCAAAGTGGTGATCCTTCCGAAAGAATAAATAAGACGATGGACGATAGACCGTGGACGACAGTTCACGGTCTATTATTTATTGTCTATCGTCCATGGTCCATGGTCTGCATCACGGTATAATTCGCTCATGTCTGATATTCGCCCTGTGGATTATTTGCTTATTGGTCATGTGGCTGTCGATTTGACTCCTACGGGCAAACAACTCGGTGGGACGGTTTCGTACTCGGCATTGACTGCAAAGGCGATGGGCTTGCGAGTTGGCATTGTCACCTCGGCGGGGGAGGATGCTCCCCTGAACCTGCTGGATGGAATTCAGATCTTCAACCTTCCAACCGAACAAAGCACGATATTCGAGAACGTCAAAACCGAGCCCGGACGTAAGCAGACCTTGCATCATCAAGCAACGAGTATTTCGTTTGACGATGTCCCACAAATTTGGCGGGATGCTCCGATTGTGCATCTTGCACCTATTGCTCAAGAAGTGGATCCGGCGTTGGTGAGGCAATTCCCATCTTCGTGGGTGGGAGTCACACCGCAGGGATGGATGCGCGGCTGGGATGAAAATGGGTCAGTGTTTGCTACAGCTTGGGAAAACAGCCAACAGGTTCTCGGTCAGGTGGGAGGCGTGGTGATGTCGCTTGAAGATATCAACCGCGATCTTGAACTTGTCGAATGGATGGCGCATCACACCCGTCTGCTTTGTCTGACGGAAGGGGATGAAGGTGCGGTGTTGCATTGGCATGGCGACCGCAGACGTTATCGTCCGGTCAAAGTGGATGAAGTGGATGCGACCGGTGCGGGCGATATTTTTGCAGCGGCTTTTTTCGTGCGGCTTTATCAAACAAAAGACCCGTGGGAGGCGGCGCGTTTTGCGACCAATCTTGCGGCTCATTCTGTAACACGAGTTGGGTTGCAGGGTATTCCGACCCATAAAGAAATCGAACATTGCAAGATGGAGGTTTTGTCTTGACGAAGATCTATACTTTGGTGAATCAAAAAGGCGGAGTGGGGAAGACCACATCCACGATTAACCTGGCAGCGTATTTGGCAAAGCTGGGTCAGCGTGTGTTGGTGGTGGACCTCGACCCGCAGGCGAACGCAACATCCTGTCTGGGTGTGGATAAACTCCTTGTGGAAGGCAGCACCTATGATGCCTTGCTCGGCGAGGATGATATCTTTCCATACATTCTATTGAACGAGCGTTTGCAGTTGTCGCTTTTGCCATCCTCGCCTTCATTGGCTGGCGCAGAAGTGGAATTGGTGGATGAACTGGCGCGCGAGTCACGTTTGCGCAAAGCGTTGTTGAAAGTGGCAAACCGCTATGATTATGTGCTTATTGATTGTCCGCCTTCGCTTGGTTTGTTGACTGTGAATGGGTTAATGGCAGCGATCGATGGTGTGGTTGTGCCCGTGCAATGTGAGTATCTTGCGCTTGAAGGGTTGGGACAACTGACCCAGACGATCGAGCGTGTGCGATCAGCGCTTTTCCCGGAATTGAAAGTGCGAGGTGTGATCCTGACGATGTTCGATAACCGTACCAACCTTTCATCGGATGTGGTGCGCGAAGTGAACAAGCATTTCCCCAATCAAGTGTTCAAAAGTATTATTCCGAGAAATATTCGTTTGGCAGAAGCGCCTTCGTATGGATTGCCTATTTCGGAATATGCACCGCATTCTCCGGGTGCGGAAGCGTACGAAACTTTAGCGAAAGAATTACTAAAAAGCGATAAGTAACCACAGATAAACACAGATGAAAAGGATTTTTATCTTTCCGTTTTTGTTTATCCCATTCATCTGCGGTTAAAAAGGATTTATCATGGCTCAACGAAAAGGTCTAGGCAAAGGATTGGATGCACTTATCCCGGGTGGAAAGTCTTCGACTCCGACGGCGACGAGCAGCACAAGCGGACATGGCGGAGTGCAGCAGGTGGCTGTTGAAGCCATCAAACGCAATCCGCGTCAGCCGCGTGTGCATTTTAAAGAAGATGAATTGAACGACTTGGCGGCGTCCATTCGTGAACATGGAGTTATCCAACCATTGATCGTCTCTCCGAAAGGAGATGGCACTTTCATCTTGATTGCCGGTGAACGTCGTTGGCAGGCTTCGCAGCGAGCGGGTCTTACCAAAGTCCCTGTGGTGACGCGTCAGGCAAATAATCAAGAGTTGCTTGAACTGGCGTTGATCGAAAACGTTCAACGTGCAGACTTGAACCCCATGGAAGAAGCTGAAGCCTATCACCAGCTCGCCGAAGACTTTGGTCTTTCGCATGAGATGATCGCCAAACGTGTAGGCAAGAGTCGCGTGGCGGTGACCAATACCATGCGTCTCACCAATCTCGCGGATGCTGTCAAACAAGCTTTAGTGGACAATACAATTACCGAAGGTCACGCTCGCGCTTTGTTGGGACTTTCCACGCAAAAGGCGCAGACTTCCGCATTGCAGACCATCATCAATCTCCAGTTCAGTGTGCGCCAATCTGAAGAATACATCCGCAAGTTGACGGGAAACCG
>JBEBCV010000309.1:0-2736 GCA_041157505.1 Chloroflexota bacterium
AAGGCAGCGATGTCGGCATAGATCAACCTTCCTGAGCGGACGGGTCCAACTTTGGCGGCAGGCGGCTCGGATGTAGCCGGAGGCTGAGAGGTGAGGACCAAGCCCGCGTCTACGTTACGAAGCGAGGAAGTTACATCCAACGCCTCACTCTGACCGGTAGCTGGATCTACGTCACTATCCTTTTCCTTATCCCCGGCTTTTTTCTGCACGAACTGCATCCATGGCGGGTTTTGAAAATCAAGCACATACTTGCCCGGCTCAACGTTGAAGGCATAATAACCATTGCTGTCTGTGGAGGTTTGATAGAGCAAGGTGCCATCTTCACGATACAAGTAAACGCAGATGCCGCCTACACCTTTTTCCCATGCTTCTTGAATGTTATTGGCATTTTCATCGAGCCAAACGCGATTGCCGATGATGTTTGTTGTTTGCAGGAACGGCTCTGTGCGGACAGCACAATCACCAGTTATTGGTACTTCCGGCTCAGGCAAGATGCCGTGATACACCGTGAGAAAACGCGTGGCACCTTCGGTGATGTAAATTTCAAAGACCCATGGCGCGAAGGATAACCCCGCTTGCGGACGTGCTTCTACGGGGAAATGTGAAATGGAAACGAGCAGGGCGGGCAGGTCGAGCAAGTTGTTATCTTCAACGGGCAGACCCGTTAGCGGATTCTCGTTTGCCTCCACCAGCGGCGTAGATGTTGTTGTTGACACAAGTGTTGCTGTGGGCGGCAAAGATGTTTCAGTGGGAGTTGGTTCACTTGCTCGCGGGTTGCAAGCAGAGAGAATGGTTAAGGTAAGGAGGATGAATGTGAATACAAATGGATTCTTGTTGAGGCGCATAAAATCTCCGTACCTAAATGTTCCCCCATTCTCATTAATCGTAGATAAACGACTTTTATGTACCTGTGGTTTTGAATGCAGTGCGGACCCGGTCGTAAGTTTGCTCCAATGATTCGGGCAGCACCCGCGTTTCACCCACAGAGGACATGAAGTTCGTGTCGCCAGCCCAGCGCGGCACGATATGAATGTGGACATGCCCCAGCACGCCCGCACCTGCGGCTTCACCCATGTTGATGCCTACGTTGAACCCTTGCGGCTTGTAGATCTTTCCGAGTTCTGTGGTGCAGCGCGAGGTCAGTTCCATCATCTCAGCACGGATGTCGCTGTCCAGCCCTTCAATGGTTGCGACATGGTTGAAGGGAATGACCATCAAATGTCCGCTTGTGTAAGGGAAGCGATTGAGGATCACATAGGAATATTTTCCACGGAAGGCGATCAGGTTCTCGGGGCTATCCGTTTGGGCTTGTGCATTGCAAAAAACACAACCCTCTTCTTTTTTGCTGTTTTCAATGTATGTCATACGCCAGGGTGACCAGAGATGTTTCATGGGTGGGAGGTTGGTTGATTGGAAAATTGGTTACTGATGTAATTATAGGCGAAAATCAAGATCCGTAATTCGTAATCTGTAACTCTGAGGATTTTCTCTATTTTTGCGGTGGGGCTCACGGATTTCATAGTTTGCTCTTCTACCATTCCCCATATCCAAATTTTCGATTATCCTCGCCCCAATGCAGCCTGATCTTTTTTCCTCAACTCTTACGGTATCCCAGCTTACCTTCCGCATCCGCAGGTTGTTGGAGGATAACCCCGAATTGCAGGATGTTTGGGTGGAAGGCGAGATTTCAAATCTATCCCGCCCGGCGTCGGGTCATATTTATTTCACGCTCAAGGATAAGAACGCTTCGCTTCGCTGTGTCATGTGGAAGACCGATGCCGCCCGTACACGTCCCAGCATGCAAGAGGGGGCAGCGGTGGAAGTGCATGGCAAGATCGCCGTCTATGAACCGCAGGGACAATATCAACTGATCGCGAATCTGATTCGTCCCAAAGGCGAAGGTGCGCTCTTTCAGGAATTTCTGCGGCTCAAATCCATGCTCGAAGCGGAAGGGTTGTTCGACCCGGAACGCAAGCGTGAGATCCCTGCTTATCCACAGACCATTGGCATTGTCACTTCTGCAACGGGTGCGGCACTGCGCGACATGCTCAACACCATTCGCCGCCGTCAACCGCTTGCGCGTGTCATGCTTGCACCATCACCCGTCCAAGGTGTGGATGCTCCGCCCGCGTTGGTCAATGCCATTCAGTCGCTTAATCGCCAATCTCCCGATGTCATCCTTGTGGCGCGTGGCGGCGGTTCCATTGAAGATCTGTGGGCGTTCAATGATGAGCGCGTCATCCGCGAGATTGCAAATTCAAATGCGCCGATCATCTCCGGTGTCGGTCATGAAACGGATTTCACCCTCACCGATTTCGCTGCCGACCTGCGTGCCCCGACTCCCACCGCCGCAGCGGAACTCGCGACTCAAACCACGCTGGATGACCTCAAATCAGACCTGACCCTTTACTCTTCACGCCTCACAGACTTAATCTCTGGCTTGCTCGCTGACCATCAAGCTTCGGTCTCCGCTCTAGCCTCGCGGCTCAAGTATGTCTCACCCGAACGGCGCATCCAATCCGAATATCAGCACGTCGACGAACTCTCCCGCCGTGCTGTCTCAGCGCTGACTCACCGCATCCAATTGCAATCTGCCCGCGTAGATGGAATATCCAAGCGGCTGGGAGCGTTGAACCCGACCGGCATCCTCTCGCGTGGATATGCTATCATCACCCGCAAATCCGATGGCAAGGTCGTCAGTCAGGTCGCGCAAGCACAAGGCGAGATGACCGTCCG
>JBEBCV010000310.1:0-3281 GCA_041157505.1 Chloroflexota bacterium
AGAGATTAAGCAGCCGCCAACGGGAACTTTCAGACACGCCATGTGAAAACAACCAACTAATTGAAGTGGTGAGAAAAAACAAATATGCCAGCGGAAATACCAGATCAAACGTGAAGCGCGCATAAATATAAGCAGCACGCCCCTCTGCTCCATAACGCTCTGCCATTTGATACAGATCTCTTGCAGTATAGAGATAGGATGTATCTGGCGAAGTCCCCCCGCTATATGCCTCCGCTTTCTGGGCTTGTTGCGGCAAGACAAAGACCATAAAAAGGACAAAAACCACCAGCCCAACAAACGTCAACCAGCCTGTGGAAATCGAATAGAAATAATTAGAGATTTTATGCAACATCTTCACCTCTTTGATTCAAGATACGATCTTTTACTAACAATAACGGATGGCGTGCATCCACATCCGCACCTTGTTTGATCTGCATACGGCAAGCCGCTCCGCTTGATACTAATTCATGATCCTTATTTCCCAACTCCCTCACCTTCGGCAGCACACCCAACTCCCCCACTTTTATCGAAAGCTCGTAATGCTCGGCATCATAACCAAATGTCCCAGCCATACCACAACAGCCTGCATCGATCACATCCACATCGAACCCAAACATTTTCAGCATCGCAACTGTCGCCGAAACACCGGAGGGCAAACCATCAGCGGCGGGTCCTTCTGCGCGGTGGTGACAGTGTGGATGAAGCGTGAGGCGATTATTTTTAATTGATGAAGTAGATGAATTCAAAGTCCAATCACCCGAATTGACTACACGCAAAATGAATTCGTCCACTAACCAAACCCGGTGTGTAATGGATTCAATTTCCTCGCGACGTTCCGGCAGGAGGGCTGAATACTCATGTTTGAGACAATACAACTCTGGCGGCTCGCATCCCACCACGCTCAAGCCTGCCTTTCCATCCAAATGTTGGATCTCCGCCAAAACTTTTTCTGCATGCTGCTTCGCAGCATCAAGAAATCCTTTGGAGAGCAAAGATGCCCCCGCACCAATGGTCGGCAGCACTTTGACTTCGTAGCCCATAAAATTCAAAATCTCAATCGCAGCCTCTTCCACTTCAGGTTCGATGTAATGAGAGAAAACATCCGAAAGGAAAATAACCACCTTGCCACTTTCCAAGTTGCTTTGTCGTTGCGGTTTCTTTTTGGTAAATTTCGGGAATGGTCTCTGCTCAGCAATGCCCAACATCCGTGCAATGAGCTTTTGCGACCAATCCATTTCCATGAATACATTTGTCATTGGTGCAAAAGGCGTCATGATCTCGGCTGCAACATGGAAATACCCAAATAGATAATCCCGAAGTTTGCGGCGATGCGACTTGTAATAGTGATCCATAAATTCATATTTCAACTTGGGCATGTCCACGCCGCTGGGACATTCAGATGTGCACCCCTTACATGCAAGGCAGAGTTCGAGAGTAGAAAATGTTGAATTTTCGATTTCAGTTTTACGGGTTTCGATCGCATCAGTTGAAGTTATCAGCGCACGTAAAAGATTCGCCCGCCCTCGGGTACTGAATGCTTCATCTCTTGTCGCTTGAAAAGATGGACACATCACCCCAGTTGTTTTTCGGCATACCCCTTGCCCATTACATGATTCGATCGCGCCTTCCAAACCACGTTCATGTTCAAACTTCAATACAGGTATCCATGCTTTCGCTTGATACGAGTCGCCGTAACGAAGGTTAGTATCCATCGGCGGGGCATCAAATAATTTTTTCGGGTTCAAAATATTATCTGGATCTGCAGCGTTTTTCAATAAACGCATTGCTTCCGTCACCTGACGACCATAAGTACGTTCGATAAATTCTCCGCGGGCGACACCATCCCCATGCTCGCTGCTCATAGCGCCGCCCAAAGACATGGTCAATGCAAAGACCTGTTCAATGATGCTTCGCATGGCACGTACGCCATCACCATGCTGCAGATCCAATACGGGGCGTATATGTAAACATCCTGCCGAAGCATGAGCATATATGCCGCCAAATGTTCCATGCGCATCCAGGATTTTTTCAATGTCGCGCACGAAATCTCCCAAGCGTTCCACTGGGATGGCGCAATCTTCTATAAATGCTATGGGTCTTGCAGAGCTTGGTCGAGAGTCCAAAATTCCCAGCCCTACTTTTCGGATATTCCAAATCCGCGCCTGATCTTCGGGAGATTCAGCTATGGTCAATACATCACCAAGGCGACGTAACGCCTCTTTCAACGCCGACGGCTGGTCGCCGCTAAACTCCACCACCAACACTGCAGCCGGGTCACCGATCACCCAGCCCATCTGTCGAGCATATGCTGGAATACTGCGCGCATTCCGCAAGATCAATTGCGGAATCAACTCCACCGCGCTGGGATTCATACTCAACAAACGCGGCACATCATCACACGCATCCGCTATGCTTGCGTAGGACAAAACCCCAAGTATTGTATGCTTCGGCTTGGGAACGAGATTCACCTTCAATTTTCGAATTACTGCGAGTGTCCCTTCGCTGCCAGCCAATACATGAGCCAGGTTCCATGTATCGGGTTTCAGGTTGGCTGGGTAGTTAACCCCAATCCATTGCGGCGGAGCGGACGTGCTCCAGGGTAAAAGATAATTAAGGCGATACCCAGCAGAATTACGCCATGATCTGGGATAATTCTGTTTGATGACATCGGCAAATCTCTGCCGAATCTCATTTACAGACAAAACGATATTGGATAACCGAATATTATTTTGTTGACCAAGGGATTCCGATTCAGTAAATGTGGCAAGGCTTCCATCACTTAGAACTACTTCCGCTTCAAGAATATGATCTGCACTCATCCCATAAAGAATGGAATGTGCGCCAGTTGCATTATTCCCAATTACCCCACCCATCGTGGCCCGTTCAGCAGATGCTGGATCGGGACCAAACATAAGTCCATGCTTGGCAGCAGCTCGGTTGAGGTTCGCCAAAATGGCTCCGGGTTCTACGAGTGCAGAATTGGTTTCAGGGTTTATCTCAATAATTGAGTCAAGGTAACGAGAACAATCAAGAATTAACGCTTCACCGATCGCCTGACCGGCTAGCGAAGATCCCGAGCCTCTCGGTAGAATCGGAATTTTGTATTTAGCTGCAAATTCAACTACTGTCTGCAAATCTTCTTGTGTTTTTGGAATGGCAACGCCTAAGGGTTCAATTTGGTAGACAGAAGCATCAGTGGAATAAAGAACCTTGGAAGCTGAATCAAGCCGAAGGTCGCCTTTGAACCGTTTTTGTAAATCCTGCAAAATTTCTCTAGAAAA
>JBEBCV010000311.1:0-2943 GCA_041157505.1 Chloroflexota bacterium
GGGCGCTTTTGCGGGCGCTCTTATCTCAACTTTAATATTTTCATACTATCAACCAGAAGAAAATCCTAGACGTATTTGGCTAAATATCATGATCGCGAGTTGGTTGTGGTTTTTGGGCGAACTTTTATGGCAGATCTATGCATACAATAACGATAGCGTTGTCCCTGTACCTAGTTTGGCTGATGTATGTTGGGTGAGCGGCTTTGTATTCTTTTCCTTTGCTATCTATCATCAATATGTGATTCTTACGCCTGGACAAAAAGATACCATTCGCACCTATGCAATTGGGACATGGTTGGTTGTCATGCTGATCCCCGCTGTATACCTATCCCTTACTGATTCGTTTACCATTAATTTCTATGTAGAATTTTATTATCCATTTGCCGACCTTGCAGTAGGGCTGGCTGGGTTGGCTCTGGTAATTATCTTTCAGGGCGGCGCTCTAATGCGACCCTGGATCGGATTGATGGTTTTTGGCTTATCCGATCTGCTTTATGCATGGGCGGAAAAGACCCAATTGTATGCGGCATCTGCCGAAAGTGGCAATTTCCTCTCTCTCTTGATCGACACAACTTATCTTGCCGCTTACTTGATCCTTGGGATTGGATTTCTAGGACATTGGGTTTTGCTGCGTTACGGATTAAAACCTTTTCAGAAATAAACCCCGCCTCTTGCTTGACCCTTAACCTGCTACGCGCTAAAATGCCTTTTCTTACTCTGAAAAGGAATCCTGCCATTTTGTCCTAACAACGGCATAATAACCATGTTTGAAACTCTTACCGGACGACTTAACCAGATCTTCGATAACCTGCGCAAACGCGGAAAACTCTCAGAAGCGGATGTAGATGCTGCTATGAAAGAAGTCCGTCTCGCTTTACTTGAAGCAGACGTACACTTTAGCGTGGTCAAAGCCTTCATTGCCAAGGTCCGCGAACGCTCAGTGGGAGCGGAAGTTTCAAAGGCGTTGAATCCAGGTCAACAGGTAATAAAGATCGTCAATGAAGAACTCATTGCTACACTTGGTGAACCTGCTCCTTTAAACCTCACAGGTCCCAAACCGCGTGTTGTGATGATGGTCGGTCTGCAAGGCGCTGGTAAAACGACAGTGACTGGCAAATTGGCTAGATTGCTCAAATCAAAAGGCGAACGCATCTTGATGGTTGCAGGCGATCCGTACCGCCCCGCCGCTGTCAAACAATTACAGCAACTCGGCGAACGTGTAGGGGTGGATGTGGAAGCAGATACTTCGATCAAACCACAGGAACTCGCGAAGCGAGCTTTAGATAAAGCCGAAAAGGGCGGCTACAGCCTGATGTTGGTCGACACAGCCGGACGGTCCCAGATGGATGCGCAGTTGATGGACGAATTGAAAGCCATCCACGCCAACGTCAACCCGGTGGACACCCTTCTTGTCATTGACTCAATGATCGGTCAGGAAGCCTTGAATATTGCACAAGGTTTCAAGGAAGCCATAAACCTTACCGGTCTTATCCTCACAAAAATGGACGGCGACTCACGTGGCGGCGCCGCCATCTCCATCCGCTCGGTAACAGGTGTGCCGATCAAATTTATCGGTACAGGCGAAAAACTCGATGCGTTAGAAACCTATGATCCATCGCGCTTGTCCTCACGTATTCTGGGTATGGGCGATTTGATTGGCTTGATCGAAAAAGCCGAAGCCGCTTATGATGCAGAGACTGCCGAGAAGCAAGCGAAGAAATTGATGAAGGGTGATTTCTCGCTTGAGGATTGGCTTGATCAAATGAACCAAATGAAAAAAATGGGACCCCTCTCCCAGATCATGGATATGCTCCCTGGACAGATGGGACAGGCAGCTCGTGGCATCGACCCGTCGCTTGTTGAAAAACAATTCAAGCAATCTGAAGCCATCATCAATTCGATGACGTTGAAAGAACGCCGTGATCCCGATATCTTGAACGCATCCCGTCGCCGCCGCATCGCTGCTGGTTCTGGCATGGACGTTCAGGATGTGAACCGCCTCATCAAGCAATTCCGCGAAACGCAGAAATTGATGAAGACCATCCAAAAAACAGGTGGTAAAGGATTAGGGAAGTTGTTTGGGTAAATTGACGTAAAACAAAAAAAGACGGCATAAGTGCCGTCTTTTTTTTGTTCATCATCAATAACTAAAGCATTATTATTTTTAGATGCCAAATAATAGATATTACTGACCAACTCTTTCCCCAAAAGAATACACGTTGAAACGATGTTTTCTTGCATAGCCAATGAGGGTAATTCCATAGTGCTGTGCCATCTCAATGGAGAGGGATGATGGGGAGGTGCGCGAGATCAAAATCGGCGTATTTAATTGCGCCGCTTTTTGAAGCATCTCTGAGCTGATGCGTCCGGTCGTGATCAAAATGCGATTTTCTGGCCAGATATTTTGCATCAGACACATCCCTGCGATCTTATCGAGAGTGTTGTGCCTGCCAATATCATCTGCGGCGAGGACGATTTTTTCGCCATCACTCAAGGCGGATGTGTGGACTCCACCTGTATCGCGATAAAGTTCTTGTGACTCGAATAACTTGTCCACCATCTCCATCACCGCCTCTGGCTGGACCTTGAACTTGTTCGCCGAGAAATCGACATTCGGCTTCGCCAAAAGGTCAACAGCTGTGACGCCGCCCGTGCAGCCGGAGGTTCTACGCCAGTTGGTCGGTTGCTCCGCTTTGAAGTTCAACCATACATCTACGTTGTCGCCATGCTCACACAAATGGACGTCAGCGACATCGTCCATGCTTTTGACGATCCCTTCGTTGTATAAAAATCCCACTGCCAATTCTTCAAGATGGATGGGCGTACACATGAACGAGATCCATACCTGACCGTTCACTGTCAGTGAGACTGGAGTTTCAACAATGGTCTCTGTTTCAAAGTGCTCCCATTTCTTGAATTCAAATCGTTCGTACTCAATCGCTT
>JBEBCV010000312.1:0-18710 GCA_041157505.1 Chloroflexota bacterium
TTCTTCTCTACTGGATAATGCTTCATTCCTCTTTTGCCGCTCATAAAAAAGTACCTCCTGTTCTATTTTCTCACAGGGGGTACTTTCTTTTCGTGTCTTGCTTTACGGGTTCAGTTCAAAATCGGGAGGCTCTTTTTATTACCAAATTTCTACCCTGCGAAATACTGACTACTTCCCGCCCTCTTTGTGCTGCCTTACCAACTCACGGCGCAAGATCTTACCGACCGTGGTCTTTGGCAACTCAGTGCGGAACTCGTAGTGGGTGGGGACTTTATACGGTGCAAGATGTTCTTTGCAGAACGCCTTGAGCTCTTCTTCGGTCAATGTCTCACCTGGCTTGACGACGATCCAGGCTTTGACAGTTTCACCACGGTGCGGGTCAGGGATACCGCCTACGCCCACTTCCAAAACCTTGGGGTGATCCATAATGGCTTCTTCCACTTCACGCGGCCACACCTGGAAACCACCCGGTTTGATGAGTTCCTTCTTGCGGTCGACAATGTAGAAATAACCATCTTCATCCATGCGGGCGATGTCACCTGTGAAGAGCCAGGTCTTGCCGTCTTTCAATGTACGCAGCGAGTTGGCTGTTTCGGTCGGCATGTTGTGATACCCCTTCATCACTTGCGGACCATTGACAACGATCTCACCGATCTCACCAAAAGGAACTTCCGTTTCACCATCGTCGAGACTGATGAGTTTCATGTCTACATCAGGCAAAGGCATACCGATCGAACCGGTCTTGTTGACCCCATTGAGCGGGTTGCAGGTCACAGCTGTTGGTGCCTCAGACATGCCGAAGCCTTCGAACACCTTACCACCGGTCAAACGCTCGAAAGCTTCCTTGGTTTCGCGCATCAACGCTGCAGAACCAGAAATACAAGCCTTGATCGAAGACAGGTTGTATTTGCCTGCTTTCACATCTGGATGATTGTTGATGGCGTTATAGAGCAAGGGCACGCCGGGGAAGATGGTCGCCTTGTACTTTGTGATGTTCACCAAAACATCTTTCAGGTCACGTGCATTGGGTACCATGACCATGGTTGCGCCAGATGCCATGGCAAAACTCATACCCGCCACCATACCGTATACATGGAAGAGTGGAATGCCCATCAGCACCACTTCCTTACCTTCTTCCAAACCGGTCATCCACAATTTGATCTGGAGCGTATTCGCCACCACATTGCGGTGCATGGCAACTGCACCCTTTGGCACACCGGTTGTACCGCCAGAATATTGGAAGAGCGCTGTATCATCCGGCTGAACATCAATGTTGGGCTTTGGAGCACCAGCATGTTTCTTCAAAAGCTCCTGCATCCAGAAATCGCCGCTTTCCAAAGAATCAACCCGGTCACCATCTTTCTTTTCCTTCAATAGAGTAAACAATACCCGGGTGAATGGAGGCAGAGATTCTTTGATGTTCGTAACAATGATCTTTTTAAGCCCCGACTTGGCGCGTACCTGCTTCAACTTGTCATAGAAGCGAGTGAGTGTGAACATCACCTCAATGCCAGCATCGTTCACAGGTGTCAGCACTTCTTCCACAGGATAGGTGGGGTTCACAGCCACCACAACGCCACCCGCCTTCAAAATGCCAAAGAAAGCCGCCACAAATTGTGGCAGGTTCGGCATGAAAATGCCAACCCGGTCGCCTTTCTTCACACCCATTTCCACGAGTGCTGCAGCCATTGCATTCGACTGCTCATTCATCTCCCGATATGAAATGACCGCGCCTTTGAAGATCGTACAGGCGTGGTCAGGATATTTGCGCGCTGCTTCCTCCAAAAAGTGGAATAGCGGCGCTTTGGGATAATCAATTGTTTGCGGCACACCTTTATCATAATGTGCCAGCCACGGTTTGTTGCTCATACTTCCTCCTCCATTGGTTTGTCGGACTATTGAAGATGACTCTCTACCTAGAATCGAAGTATATACGTGAAGATATCAAAAGTCAATTACAACCCCCGTTTTTATAGTGAGTTACGGATGATCCCTTCAATTTCATTGAGTAAATTTTCACGGGCAGGATGGAACCAATTAATGTTCGGATCTGCCTCCTTGAACCAATTCGCTTGCCGACGCACAAAAATGCGCGTAAGACGCCTCATTTCTACTTTGGCTTGCTCCAACGTCATCGAACCTTGTATTACGCTGACACATTCCCGATACCCAATGGCAGACATGCTTGGCAAAGTGGGTGAGTAGCCGCGGTCCAGAAGAGCTTCCACTTCATCCAAAAATCCATCCGTGAACATCTTGTCGATGCGTTCATCCACGCGTTGATACAACTCCTCACGCGGACGGGTCAACCCAATGGTGATCAAGTGATACGGCGAATCTCCCTGCCCGCGTTGATCAGAGAATCTTCTCCCTGTAGTAAAGATCACTTCCAACGCCCGGATCGTGCGGCGGACATTTCGCAAGTCAATGGCTTCAGCAGCTTGTGGATCTAATATCTTCAATTTGTCGTGTAGCCACTCTTTGCCTTTTTCGTCTTGCATCTTTTCGAGCACAGACCGCATAGACTCGTTCGGGGTCACTTCTGGCGGACTCCAACCCTGAGTCACTGCACGGATGTATTGCCCCGTGCCTCCAACCAAGAATGGCAACCGTCCGCGTGCATGGATGCCTGCAATTGCATCTTGTGCCATTTGCTGAAAAACAGCCAGGCTCAAGGTTTCATCAGGATTTACGATATCAATCAGGTGGTGTGGCACTCGTGCCATTTCTTCTCTGGATGGTTTGGCTGTACCGATGTCCATGCCACGATAGAAAAGACGCGAGTCAACGGAGACGATCTCGCCGTTCATTTTTTCTGCGAGATTTAATGCAAGCTCCGTCTTCCCAACCGCAGTGGGACCAACGATGAGGATGATGGGTGGTTTGGTCATTCGGAGATGTTCTTTTTTCGATTGAAGAAGATGCCCATGAACACGGCAACGCCGGTGCCAATGATCAGGTCAAGGATGAGAAAGGGAAGATCGAAAGTGACATGATATGCAAAGCCGCCTTGTTCGAAGAACACGAACGGGAAACCGGCACGCGAAATGTCGTCGGCGCAGGCAGAAAGCCTAAGGAGGGCTGGCAAGCCACAGTCTGAGAAAAGATGCGCAGCAAGGATGTTGACTAGGATAAAGATCGAGAGTCCGATCAGGAATCCTTTGAGAAAAGTTCGGCGTTTGGTCATGTTGATTCGATTTTTGTTTGGCTTCTTTCTGTATGTTTCTGGTAAACTTTCGCCACTATTCCATTTTACCCCTTAGAGGATGTACTTATGATCAACTGGCAGGAATTGACCATCGATATGTTTGTGGATCAGTTGCGTACTTCGTATCGTCGTACGTATGGTGAGATCCAGCCGGAGTATGGCAATATTGTTTCATGGGTGGGGCGGCTCGCGTTGGAAAATATTTCCAACTCTGATGCGTTGTATCATGACATAGACCATACCATCATGGTCTCTCTTGCAGGGCTTGCCATCATTGAAGGGAAGCATTTGCGTGAAGGCGGAGTAAGCGCACGCGATTGGATGCGCTATATGATAGCAGTGCTCTGCCATGATATCGGATATGTCAAAGGGGTTTGTAAGAATGACACCGAGGATATGTTCGCAACAGGCGAAGGCAATGAACGAGTTCATATTCCCCATGATGGCACCGATGTGGCGTTGACCCCTTATCACGTGAACCGCAGTAAGTTATTTGTAATGGAACGTTTCGGGTCTGGACTGCTCAAAGATATGGAAGAACATCTCAATGCGGAGTTGATCGCGACCTATATTGAAATGACGCGCTTTCCATCTCCCAAAGGCGAGTTCTATCAAGACACACAAGGCTTGGGTGGGTTAGTGCGCGCTGCGGATTTTGTTGGGCAGTTGGGTGACCCAGATTACTTCCGCAAGACCCCCGCATTGTTCTATGAATTCCTGGAGATCGGGGTGAATGAGAAGTTGGGATATAAATCTCCGAATGATATGCGCAAACGCTATGCCAGTTTTTATTGGGAACAGGTTAATCCCTATCTCAAAGATGCGTTGTTATACCTGCGTCTCACTGAAGACGGCAAACAATGGATCGCCAACATGCATTCGCATGTGTTCGACTCAGAGCATACATATAAATAAAACAAACTTGCCCTCGTAATATTTTTACGAGGGCAAGTTTGTTATTAAAACAGATTTTTTGTTTTATCAGCGTCAATCAGCGTTTTTCTGCGTCCACAATTAGGGGTTCTTTGTGTTTGTTTACTTGGCTGTATTTTCGTAATCTCAAAAGTTATCGGTGACTTCATCGAGCAAAGCCACTTCATCATCGGTCAAGCGCCAACTCGCACCGCCTGCATTATCTTCTGCCTGCTTGGCATTCTTCGCGCCGGGGATCGGCAACGCTCCCTTGCAAATGACCCAATTCAACGCCACTTGTGAAACGGTCTTACCGTGATTTTGAGCGATCTCTTGCAGCCTCTTTATTACAGGAGGTAATTTCTTGAGCACTTCGGCATAGTTTGAACCGCGCACGCCAGGAGGTGGATTATCCACAGAATATTTTCCAGTGAGTAGCCCTTGAGCGAGAGGGGAGTAGGCAATAAAACGAATTCCCAATTCTTTGCAGCGTGCCAAGGTCCCATTTTTTTCAGCTTCGCGTTTCAAAAGGCTGAACGGCAATTGATTCGACGCCAGCGGAATCCCTTGTTGTGCGAGTGTCGAGTACGCGCGCAGCATGCGTGATTCCCAAAAGTTCGAGACACCCACTGTGCGCGCCAACCCTTCTTTAACACAGATCGCCATACCTTCCATCAAGACTTCCGGGCTCATAATTACAGACGGCCAGTGGATCTGATACAAGTCCACCGAATCCAAGCCCATACGTTCGAGGCTGCCCTTGAGCGCACTAGGAATGAATCCCTTCGAGAAGCGCCACGGCCATGGGAAAAATTTTGTTGCCACCAGCACCGGTTGGTCTGTTTCCTTTAAAAACTGACCCAGCAATCGTTCGGAACGTCCGCTGCCGTAGACTTCGGCAGTATCAATGAAGCGGACACCCATATTGAGCGATACATCAAATGCTTCACGAGCTCCCTTGTCTGACTCACCCGGTTGATACCCCCAAATAATTCGATCTCCCCACTGCCATGCCCCCAACCCCATTTCAACAGCATGCAAGAACCTGGTTTCATTGCTGACTTCGTTCATAAGGGTCTCCTTGATTGGCGCAGATTTTATCTTAAAAAACCGCTTTGCCAAAAGATTCGGGTTACAATTCGCCTCGCTAAACAATTCTAATAGGAACTCAAGGAACGACATCTCCTCACTTTAGGAGGTAAGTGGATATCGCTCCCGGAGTTCCGGGAGGTTCCCGTGACACAAAATTCACAAAAGCGGGAAGTGGAAACCGCCTCCAGCCTGAACGATAGGCTGGGTTTGTCCTTTTCCAACTTTTCCCTGCTGACGCGTGCCCTGACCCACCGTTCGTACGCAAACGAACATCAGGATGGCTCAGAGGACAATGAACGCCTTGAATACCTCGGTGATGCCGTTATCAATCTCATCGCGGCGGAATGGGCGTATCGTCATTTTCCCGAACTGCCAGAAGGTGACCTGACCAAGATCCGCTCACACCTGGTGAGGAATGAAAACCTTGCCAAGATCTCGCAGCAGATCAACCTTGGCGGAGCGTTGCGATTAGGGCGCGGCGAAAAGATAACGGGTGGTTATCACCGAGAAAGCGTTCTAGGTTCTGCCTTCGAAGCTCTGCTTGGTGCCATCTACCTGGACTCGAACTTTGAAAAGGTAAAGAACTTCATCCTGCCGTTCATCGAGCCATACAAGGAAACCATTATGGAGGTGCTGAGTGATCCGAAAAGTACCTTTCAAGAGCAGGTTCAAGCCCTCAAATTGGGACCCATAGCCTATCACGTCGTCAGTTCCACTGGACCTGACCATGCCAAAATGTATGAAGTGGAAGTAAGTGTCAATGGCAAGGTCATGGGGCGGGGGAGCGGTACCAGCAAATCGAATGCTGAACGTGAAGCCGCCAGGGACGCGTTGAAGAAAATTTGAAAACCTTAGTGAATAGAGAATAGTAAAAGAAAGCACTATCCACTACTAGTCACTCACTTTAATCCAAAATCGTAAATCTGAAATCGAAAATTATAAATTCTCATGCCTCTTCGTCTAAAATCACTCGAACTGCAAGGATACAAAACCTTCGCCTCGCGCACAACCTTTGAGTTTGCTGCGGGCGTGACTGCCATTGTCGGACCGAACGGTTCGGGCAAATCGAACATCGCGGACTCGCTGCGCTGGGTGCTGGGCGAACAGTCCTATGCCTTGTTGCGCGGTAAAAAGACCGAAGACATGATCTTCTCCGGTTCTGAGCACCGCGCCCGCGCTGGCATGGCGCAAGCCACCATCAACTTCGACAACACCGACCAGTGGCTGCCGCTCGACTTCACCGAAGTCTCGATGGGTCGCGTTGCCCACCGTGATGGTCATAACGAATACATCATCAATAATCAGCAGGTCCGCTTGCGCGAGATGAACGAACTGCTCGCTCAAGCCGGCTTGAGCGAACGGACGTACACCATTCTCGGTCATGGCTTGGTGGATGCCTCCCTCGCTCTCAAAGCCGATGATCGTCGCCGCCTCTTTGAAGAAGCAGCCGGTGTGGGTCTTTATCGCGCCCGCCGCGATGATGCGCTCAAACGCCTCAACGACACAGATCACAACCTTGAACGCGTGCTCGACATCATGTCTGAGCTTGAGCCGCGCATCCGCAGTTTGGAACGGCAGGCGAAGCGCGCCATTGAATTTGCTCGCGCCCAAGCAGATTTAAAAGTGATCCTGCGCGAGTGGTACGGCTATCACTGGCATCGCTCACAACGTGACTTGACCGATGCGCGCGAGTCTGTACGCATGCAAGAGACTCGTTTGGTTGAAGCGCGTGAGAACCACGAGAAAGCACAAGCCGAATACAACAACTTCCGCGAGAGGCTTTCGGGTTTGCGTGCACATTTGAATGAATGGCATCGCAAAGCTGCCGAGTTGCATACTCAGCGTGAATCTCTCAGCCGTGACCTCGCCGTGCTCGAAGAACGCCGCCGTTCGCTCACTGCACAACAGGCCTCCATTCTTTCTGATCAAGAAAATGCGATGAACGAATTGCATCTGGCGCGTGAACGTTATCAAGCCGCCGAAGCAGACATTGCCCGCGTGCAAAGCGAAACCGACGAAGCCAAGGCGCAATTTGGCAACGCACAAAATGCGTTATCCATGCGCCAGTCAGAACGCTCGAGCATCGAAGAACAAATTCAAACCATTCGCAATCGCATCGAAGAACTTACGCAACAGCGTGCTGAGAACAATGCCCGACTCGATGAACTCAAGTCTCGCATTGAAGCGCAGACCCAAAAGATCGCCCAGACTCAAAGCGCAATTGCCAACGCCGAAGCGCAAACTGAAAAAGCGAAAGCCCAATACGAATATGCCCGCAAGACCCGCGAAGGTATTACCGAAACCCTGCAACGTGCCGAAGATAAAGCCCTCGCCAAACGCGCCGAAGTGGACCGCCTCGATGGTGAACGCCGTGCCGCGCTCGAACGCCGCACAAAAGAAGAATCTGAACATTCGCGCTTGAAGGCGCAGCTCGAAGTGCTCGAACAGTCCGAGCAGTCGCTGGCGGGATATGCCGAAGGTGCGCGCTTCCTGCTCGATGCAGCGCGTCAGTTGCGCCTCAATGGTGCACGGGGTGCGCTCTCATCCGCGCTGGATGTGCCTGCTGAACTCGAAACTGCGATTGCCGCCGCGCTTGGCGATACCCTCGATGCGGTGCTGATCGATGCAAGTGAACTTGAGAACGCACTGCAATTGCTCGAGTCCGATGAAGCTGGACGCGCTGCTTTGTTGCCTGTCGATAAAACATCTGACCTTTTCACTGCTTCAGAAATTTCTGATGATATTTTGGGTGTCGCCTCCGAACTCGTCAATGCGCCGGAAGAATTACGCAGTGCGGTGCGACTCACGCTCGGGCAGACCCTCATCGTCCGTGACCGGACGACTGCCCGCAGATTACAAGCGGATCTCCCGACTCACGCTCGCGTGGTGACATTGCGTGGAGAAGTCTTCCGCGGTGACGGTTTGGTCATCGCTGGCAAAACCGCCTCTTCCTCGACCCTGAGCCGGGGACGCCAGAAACGAGAATTCGACTCCGCCATAAGTGGACTCGTCGCTCGTCTTGCCGAGTCGAATGACTTGGTGGAACGCCTGTCAAATGAATATGCCGAAGCGCAGCGTGAACTGCTGCAAGCCGAGTCCGATGCGCGCGAAACCCGCGTCAGATTGGGTGAAGCTCAGGAGACCGAGCAACAAGCCGGTCTTGAGTCTGAGGCGATGGCTCGGCAGTTGGAATGGCAGAAGAGTCAGTTAAGTCAACTGCAGGGAGAGTCGGAAGAGTCGAAATCCCTCCAGCAAAAAATTGGCGAAGCGCAAGTGGATGTGGAAACGCAATCGGCGCAGGCGCATGATGAATTGAAAGTGGTTGCTGCGAAACTTGCGGAGCTTGAGGCGGGTGAGTTGCAGGAACAAGTCTCTTACTGGACGACGCGCGCGGCGGTGGCGGAACAAAGCCTGAGCGCGGCGCAAAATAAATTAAAGGAACGCGGCGACGATATTTCACGGTTGGATTCGCGCCGGGTGGAATTGGCGAACCGTCTGACCGAACTTGATGGCGGTTTGCACAGTTTGGATGCCGAGAAGGCAGCGCTGCGAGAACGTGAGTCGGCGTTGAATGTGCAGATCGAAGACATGCGTATTCAGATCGAACCAGCAGAGAAGGAACTTGCAGCCGCCGAGCAGGAAGAAGCGCGTTTGCAGGAATTGGAAAACAATGCCCAGCGCGGGTTCGCGAATGCGGAACGTCTGCTTGGGCAGGTGCAGTTGGAGCAAACCCGCAAGCAGGAAGCGCTCGATAATTTACAACAAAAGATCACCGACGATTTTGGTCTGGTGATGTTTGAATATGCCGCCGATGTTTCGGGACCTGTGCCGCTGCCCATCGAAGGGATGGTGGAGCAGTTGCCGATCGTCACCGAACTTGCGCCGGATTTGGAAGAACAGTTGACTCATAACCGTGCGCAATTGCGTCGCATGGGTGCGATTAACCCGGATGCGAAGGCGGAGTATGAAAGCGAAAAAGAACGCTATGAGTTCATGAAGACTCAGGTGGAAGACTTGCGCAAAGCCCAAGCGGACTTGAAGCAGGTGGTGGCGGAACTCGATGAGTTGACCAAGCAGGAATTCGTGAAAACTTTCGACGCCGTGGACAAGCAATTCCGCGAGACCTTCGTGCGTCTGTTCGGCGGCGGCTCGGCGCGATTGGCGTTGACTGACCCTGAAAATTTGGTCGAGACCGGTATCGAGATCGAAGCCCGCCTGCCGGGACGACGTGAGCAAGGCTTGGCGTTACTCTCCGGTGGTGAGCGCAGTCTGACCGCGATTGCGTTGGTGTTCGCCTTGTTGAAGGTCTCGCCAACCCCCGTCTGTGTGATGGACGAAGTGGACGCCATGCTCGACGAAGCCAACGTGGGACGCTTCCGCGACCTGCTGGTGGACTTGAGCAAGGATACGCAATTCATCGTCATTACCCACAACCGTAATACGGTGCAAGCCGCAGACGTGATCTACGGCGTGACGATGGGACGCGACTCGGCGAGTCAGGTGATCAGTTTGAGGCTCGATCAGGTCACGGATGATATGTTGAAGCGCGGGTAGTGCGACGACTGACCGCGGACGATTGACGATGGAAAGCCCTGTCCCAGTTATTGGGGCAGGGCTTTTTTGATGGGGTGGGGGATATAATTTGGAATACGAAAAAGGAAGTTTTCAATGACACTAACTCACCGACCTTTTATGAATGACCACGATAAGCAAATGATGATCGATCTAGCTTGTCGTTCCCAAGCAGATCACCTGCACGTAGTTGACCTGCCGTATCGGCTTAGTTCGTGGGGATTGGATGAAAAGGAAAACGTCCGATTGTGGTTTGACGGGGGAAGTCTCGTCGCTTGGGCGGTGCTGCAAAGTCCCTTTTGGGGGATCGATTATGCTTGCCATACGGACTATCCAGCCTTATTCAAGGAAATCCTTGCATGGGCAGATGGACGCGCTCACGCCGTGATCGGTACGCATTATGAGCGTTCGGCTTGGTTTGTGAATGTGTTCTCGGGGCAAGAAGCTCGTAAAAAAGACTTGGAGTCTTTAGGATTCGCCTGTCAATCGGATGTGGACGAGGATTCATGGTCGAAGGTGTTCATGAAGCTTTCGCCTGAGTCAAAACTATATGAGCCGCCTGCTGGGTTTACTGTCCGCCCGCTGGGAGTGGAGGTGGAGAAGTATGTGGCTTTGCATCAGTCTGTGTTCGAGAGCAAGAACATGACGATTGAATGGCGCAGGCGTACGCTGGAAAGCCCGCTTTATATACCGGAGCTAGACCTCGTGGTCGAGTCGCCGACGGGTGAGTTGGCGGCGTTTTGCATTTGCTGGTTCAATGAGAATCTAGCATCGGGGCAGGTTGAGCCGTTGGGTGTGCATGAGCGGTATCGTCAACTCGGGCTGGGGAAGGTGGCGCTGTCGCATGGCGTGAGCCGTCTCCGCTCACTGGGGGCGAAAGATATTTTTGTCGAGACCGATAATTATCGCAACGAGGCGTTTAACCTCTATCAGTCCTTTGGGTTTGAAGTGATTCAGGATGTGCTTGTTTATCGAAAAGATTATGTGAAATAGTACCCCTATCTTTGGGGGATGTTATGTCGTATGGACTTAAGATACTCTATATAAAACGATCTTCCGTTCATAATTATAGGAGTCCCTATGGTAAAGCCAGAAGAAGCTGTGATCATCAATTCGCTTGTGCGGCAGGCATTGACGTCGATGCAGGAAGTGATGGGGGATAACGGGTTGAGTGCCGTGTTAAAGTCCTGTGGGCTGGAAAAGTTTGTAGGGAATTTCCCTCCGAATAACCTTGAGCCAGCGATCAAGACCTCTCAGTATGCTCAGCTAAATCGAGCCATCGAAGATTTTTATGGGCGTGGCGGAAAAGGAATGCTGCAGCGAATTGGCAGGGCGTCCTTTCAGTATGGGGTGCGTGAACAGGCGGCATTGTTGGGTGTTGCGGGTGTGGCGCTCAAGTTAATGCCTGAGAAACAACGCATCAAGTTCATTTTGAATGGCATGGCTGATGCCCTGAAGAAGAGCAATCCACAAGTCAATGCATGGGTGGATGAAAGCGGCGAACGGCTGGCGTATATTGATGCCACCTGCGGTATTTGCAACTCGCGCCAAAGTGACCGTCCCATTTGTTATCTTTACATTGGTTCGGTCTCTGAAGCCGTGAAATGGGCAACCGGAAAAAATTATGAGGTTATCGAAACTCACTGCACCGCTAAAGGAGATGAATATTGCAGGTTTGAAGTTGGGAATGTGATGGAGTAAACAGATTTTTTGAAACAAAACAAAAACCCGCTCCAGAACTCTGGAGCGGGTTTTTGTTTTAATGTTTCTAGTGACTCGACTTACGGGGTTGGAGTTACGTTTTTGGCTTCGAGCGTGGAAACAGATTCTGCCTGTGCGGTCTTTTGAGCTTCGGCAGCTTCGGTGGCAGCAGTGATGAAGGTCGGAGTGTTAGGTACGCGCTGTCGCCAGAAGTCGAAGGTTTCAACAGTGTAGTCTTCTTCGCGCGCCTTGGTCAACCAATCCTGGAAGGCTGTATCTTTGGCGTTCTGGTATTCGCTCGCAGAGAGCGGGCGTTCCTGGCGTGCCATCAGCTGAATGAGGTGGTAGCCAAACTGCGAAACGACCGGGGTGGTAGTGAAGTCACCGGGGTTGGCAAGCCCGAAAGCTGCGGTTTCAAATTCGGCAACCATCTGTCCCTTGCCAAACCAGCCGAGGTCACCACCGAGTTCAGAGGAGCTGTCGCTGGAGAATTCGCGAGCAAGTTCAGCGAAGTCTTCACCGGCTTCAAGGCGGGCGATCAGGTCGAGAGCAGTCTGTTCGTCAGCGACGAGGATGTGGCGGGCGCGAATCTGTTCTTCGAACGGTTTCACGTCAGCGGTGATCTCTTCCTGCAGTTTTTCGCGCAAGATCAGATTTCGGAAGTACTCACGAATATAGGTTTCAGTGAAACCATACTTGGCGAGGTTTTCCTGTGTCTTGTCGAACAACACTTGATAGCCTTCTTCGGTGAAGGGTGTGGCTGTGGGCTCTGGTGTGGATGTAGGTCCAAGAGTGGCAGTAGCGGTGGCGGTCGGTTCAGCAGTGTTGGTGGCAGCGAGGGTTGCCGTCGCATCACCTTCCGCTGTCGGCTGGGATTCCACTACAGCTGTGGATTCAGCTGTCGCCGAGGCAAGAGGCGTTGAGGTCACATCGGGGGTGGGGGTGATGAATTGCAACAGTTCCGCGGGGTCGGTGGGAAGTTCAGCCAGGGTCGGTGTCAGAGAAGGAGTGGGGGTGCCATTCGGGAAGTAGTTGAAGCTTTCCTGAATTTTGGCATCGATCTCTTCTTCACTGGCAGTGATGCCGCGCTTTTCAGCTTCGAGACGAATGATCTCGTCGCTGATCATGGCATTCAAGACAGTTTCGCCGACCAGTTCAGGGTTGTTCAACTGTGTATCAATGCTGTTGATCTGAGCGCTTAGGTCCATACCAAAATATTGCTGGTATTGCTGGTATTGATAATAGTTGTCGATCAGTTGTTGTCTGTAAAGCTTGACACGCGGTTCGAAATTCTTGAGCACAACATTGCTATCGTTTACGGTCGCTACGGCGCGGTTGAGCTGAAAGTAGTTGATATCGAGCCAGCCGTAGATGAGCAGAACGACGACCAAGCCAAGGATGCCAAAGAATGTGTAAAGGATGAGGCGGGTCTGTTTCAGCTCACGTTCAAGGCGGGCAACGTGTTTCTTATGCAAAACGGGCTTCTTGCCCGATTCGTTGGACATGGGTGGTACTCCCTTTTTCCGTGAAATGCAAAGGAAGGGGGGAATGGCCTTCCAGAAAGTTTCGCGGTAGTTTTGTTAGTAGATAAAAATTCGGGGCATGGATTTGTGCCCATGCCCCGATGCGTTGGTTCGATGTTTAGTCGACGCCGCGATTGGCGAAGGGCAGCAGCGCAACATGGCGTGCTTGCTTCACCGCCGCAGCGACGAGACGTTGGTGCTTGGCGCATGCACCGGTTTGGCGGCGCGGGCGCAGGCTGCCTTCTTCCGTCACGTACTTGCGGAGAAGGTCGACTTTTTTGTAGTCGATGGTCAGGGTTTTATCGGCGCAGAATTGGCAGAACTTGGGCTTCGCAAAGAATTTGCGATCACCGCGCTCACCGCCGCCTTCGCCGCCTGAGCGTTCAGGTCGTTCGGGTCGTTCGTCACTCATGGGTTACTCCAATTGATGTCACTCTGAGTTTTTGTTCAGGATGACAAGAACTAAAACGGAAATTCCTCGTCTGCTTGTCCATTGGACTCAGCAGGGGAGGCATCTGGTTGGGTATTCGCTTCACGCCGGTCGCCGAGCATCATCATCTCATTGGCAACGATCTCTACGCTGGTGTGTTTGACACCTTCCTTGTCGTCCCAGCGGCGGGTTTGCAGGCGTCCTTCTACGTAGACCTGCTGACCTTTAACGAGATATTGCTTGCAGATCTCAGCAAGCGTTCCCCACGCCACAACATTGAACCATTCGGTTTCGTTATGGCGCTCGCCGTCTGCGCTGTTCCAGGTGCGACTGACAGCCACCGTGAAGGTGGTGACAGGTTTACCGCTGGGGGTGTAGCGCATTTCGGGGTCTTTCCCTAAATGTCCAATGATCTGTACTTTGTTAAGTCCTCGGCTCATAAATCACTCCTAATAGCATGCCGGGTAAATCAATTATCCAACTGCAGAAAGCATGTGTCGCATAATGGACTCTTGATAACGCAGGTTGCGTTCAAGGTCCGATGTGGCGGTGGGATTCATGGTCACGTTCAGAAGAACATACTGACCTTCGCGGTGCTTGTTGATGGTGTACGCCATTCGGCGGCGACCCCAAACCTCAGCCTTGTCCACGCTTCCGCCAGACTCAGTGATCCAGCCCTTCACCTTGTCGAGAACGCCATTCATAGCGGTCTCATCCAGGTCAGGCTGGATGATGCACATCAGTTCGTAATTACGCATTGGGAAAACCTCCTTTCCATGGGTTTGTTCCAGTTCAAACCGTGGGCTTGCCAGGAACGGAAAGGCACGTATATATGTAACGTACCTAGTTTTATAGCGGCGGAAGTTTACCACAGGAATCGGTTTTGAGGGGTTCTCCCGTCGGGGGTTAGGCTTTTCTGAACTAAGATCTAAACCCAATGAATTTCATCCTACTTAATGGCTACTCATACCTATTATTGACCGTGATATAATCTCGCTATTCATCACTCGAAACCTTGTTCGGAGGAGAAATTATGGAAATCACGACCCAGGAATTCAAGCACTGTGACCTTATTGCAGTAAAAGGACGGGTTGACAGCGCAACAGCTCCCCAATTTGCAAAAGCACTTGAAACTGCAAATGATAATGGCCGTTTCAAACTTGCTCTCGATATGAGCGATTTGGAATACATGTCCAGTGCCGGTTTCCGCGCCTTGCTCGCCGCCCAGCGCAATTGCAAACGCTATAACCGCGGCGAAGTAGTTCTTGTCCGTGTTCCAGATCGTATCCGTGAAGCGCTTGAATTGGCTGGCTTCACCGAACTTTTCAAAACCTTCGACGATCCCGTCACCGCGGTAGGAAGTTTCTAGTCGAGGGGTTCTCATCGAGAACCGAAATGCCGTCTCTTTCGAACGGGAGACGGCATATCATTTTCTTATGCCAGCATACACATTCCCAGCCAAGTTCGAATTTCTGGACGAGATCCGCGATACGGTTGCAGAGGTCGCACGGAGCGGAGGGTTCTCTGAAAAGACCATTTACTCCCTCCAACTTGCTGCCGATGAAGCTGCCTCCAACATCATCGAACATGCCTATGAAGGCATCTCGAATGCTACTTTATATATGACTTGTGAAATGAAGGGGGACGAGATCATCATTACGATGCGTGATACCGGAAAATCGTTCAACCCAACTTCGGTCAAGGAACCGAATTTGAAAGCAGATCTATCCGAGCGTCAGATCGGTGGGTTGGGGGTGTACCTCATGCGGAAGTTAATGGACTCTGTCCATTACGAATCTTCCAGATCTGGCAATCTCCTCACAATGACCAAACGGAGAGAATAACTCCATGGGCGCCGCAACCCGATCCTCAAGGGATTGGCTTCAGCTCGCCAGCCTGGGTGGGCAACTGCGGAGCGAAGACTCTCTTAGCGCGCAACGAGACCGTATCGTTGCCATGGCAAACCGCCTGATCGAAGGTAAAGTAGATGTTTGGCTTCAAGAAAACATCTTCCGTCTGCCCGATTGGGACGATGGTCATTTATTCCCGCCCCAGCCTACACAAGATGGGATGAAGCGTGCCATCAAATCGGGCAAACTGGTAAAGAAAAATGGGAAGGGGAAAAAGACCACCGCCTCACGCTCGACCTTTGCCGCGATCCCGCTCGAAGATCAGGGGCTTACGCTGGGAGCGCTCCAAGTCACCCGTCCCAAAGGACCCGAATTTTCAGCCGACGAATTAAACCTGCTCCAAGGATTGGGGCAGATCATCTCTGTGAACTTGTTCGCTTCGCATCGCGCCGAAGTGGAACAGTTCCGCCTGCGCCAGTTGAACCTGGTGCGCGAGGTCAGCGCCCAGATCGCGAATGTGCTTAATGTCGATGACCTTGCCTCGCAGGTGACCAAACTCATCCAAAAGACCTTTAATTATTATTACGTTGCGTTCTTTACGCTCGAACCGAATGATAACAAGCTTCATTTTCGTGCCAGTGCTGTTGCACCACGTAAAGGAAAGCGCAAAGCTTCCATCGCTTTGGAAGTGGAGATCGGTCAGGGCTTGATCGGTGAAGCGGCGAATACTGGGGCAGAGATCGTTTGCGACAATGTGCAAACCGACTCACGTTATCGGTTTATTGATAGTCTGCCTGAGACGAAATCAGAAGTGGTCATTCCGCTTAAGATCGAAGACCGCGTCCTCGGCGCATTGGATGTGCAGAGTAATCAACTGAGCGCCTTCCATCCTATCGACTTGCTCATTCTACGTGCTCTTGCCGATAACGTCGCTCGTGCAGTGGAAGGTGCAAAGCTATACAGCGCCTTGAGCCGACGCGCCAACCAACTGACCTTGGTTTCGGAAGTCAGCAAAAGCGTTACGTCTACGCTTGATCTTTCTCAATTGATGCGTGATGCGGCCAGTTTGATCCACGAGAAATTTGGTTATCCCCATGTTTCGCTTTTCACGGTTCACCCCAACCGTCGCATGATCATGTACGAAGCGGGGAGTGGGAAACGCAGCAAAAAGCTTGAAGGGTTTACGATCCCTCTTGATGACCCGAAAGGTATCATGCCTTGGGTGGCGCGTCAGGGTAAAACCGTTCTCGCGAACGACGTGTCCAAAGATGACCGTTATGTTCAGTCGCCCTTACCGCCAAAGAACACCATGTCTGAGCTGTGTGTCCCATTGATCTTTGCCGACCGAGTTGTGGGTCTGCTTGATATTCAGTCTGACCAGCTCAATGCCTTCACCGAAGATGACCGTGTCATGTTCGAAGCGGTGGCAGATACCATGGCAGCTGCCATCCGTAATGCGGATCTATATCGTTCCGAGCAATGGCGTCGTCAAGTTGCGGATAGTTTGCGAGACGTGGCAGGTTTGGTTTCCAGCAATGCCGGTTTGGACGAAGTGCTCGAAATGATCCTTGCCGAGTTGGACCGCAACCTTCCCATTGATGTCTCTGCCATTTGGCTGCTTCAAGATGGCGAACTGTGCCTTTCGGCTGTGCATGGCATCAATGGCGCTCAGTTAGAGAACACATGCCTCGCCTATCCAGAATCTACCTATGTGATGGCAGAGGCGCTTGAATCGGATATTCCAATCATTCGTCGTCCCGAAGATCCCATGGGTCCCGCCGGGTTGACGATGAACTTTGAACCAAATTATTCATCCATCGTTGCCCCGCTGAGAGTGGGCGATCGTCCATTGGGAGTTCTGGCATTGGCGCATCACACTTCAGGCCGTTACGGACACGAAGCGCGTGCCATTGCAAGTACCTTCGCAAACTATGCGGCAGTTGCCATCGAGAATACCCGTCTCTTCGATGCAGCTCAGGAACAGGCTTATGCGTCTGCTGCTTTGTTGCAAGTGGCGCAGGCTGTTGTCAGCCTGAGTGATTTAGATGAGATCCTTGGGTCTATCATCCGTATCATGCCGATCTTGGTCGGTGTAAAACGTGTGGTGCTGTATCGTTTGGATCTGGAATATCAAACCCTGCAGGCTTCGCATGAATATGGTTTCTCTGAAGAAGAGGAAACCCTCATGACAGAGAAGATTTTGCCCGTTTCAGATTTTCCTTTTCTGGTGTGGGCACTGGAACAAAACACTTTGGTGACATACCCACTCAAGGCTGAGGCGACACCTGTCGATTGGTTCACGATCCAGCCTGAGGCGCAGGATGAAGCGCAAGTCATCGAATCGGATCGGCTGTTGGTTGCGGTTCCACTTTCCATCAAGAGCGACATCTTCGGCGTCATGCTGATCGAAGAGGATGAGAATGCACGTCGCTTCCGTTCGCGGCGCTTGGAGATCATCAACGGAATTGCTCAACAAGCTGCTCTTGCGATCCAGAACGATCTGCTGCAACAAGAGATGGTGGTACGCGAACGCCTCGAAACCGAAGTTCAACTGGCTCGCCAAATCCAGCAGACCTTCATCCCTAGCGTTTTACCCACACATCCCAACTGGCAGATCGCAGCGCGTTGGCGCACGGCGCGACAAGTAGGTGGTGACTTCTACGATGTGATCGAACTGCCGAATAATAGACTCGGGATCTTTATTGCAGATGTCGCGGATAAAGGTATGCCTGCGGCGCTCTTCATGGCCTTGACTCGCACTCTCATGCGTGCGGCGATCATCGAAACGTCATCGCCTGCTGAAGCTTTGCGGCGTGTGAACGACTCGTTGCTGCCAGATACGCAACAAGGCATGTTCATCACAGCTGTGTATGGCGAGCTTGACCTGGAAAAGGGTACATTCACGTACGTAAATGCCGGACACAACCCGCCGTTTTGGGTAAAGCATGATGGCGGTTTTCAAAAATTAACGCGTACATCCATTGCATTGGGTGTGATGGAGCAGCCCGTGATCGAAGAACGGACGGTGTCCATTACTTCTGGTGATACCTTGCTGCTTTATACCGATGGGCTTACTGAGGCGTTCTCTCCCAATGGCGACTTGTTTGGTGAAGTCCGCTTATTGGATGTGATGGCATCTTTGAAAGTTGAAACCGCCGAGGAAGTGATCACATCCATTGAAGAGTGTCTCAATGAATTTGTAGAAACCGTGCCACTTGGCGATGATATGACGATGCTTGCGATCTGCATGGTCGGGTGAGATTATGTTCGCCTTATATTAACCAATAAAAAGAGCCTCTGAGAAATGAACTGAACCCGTAAAGCAAGACACGAAAAGAAAGCCCCGAAGTGGTTATAGAGACAGGCACCTGATTTCAAAAGGTGTCTGTCTTGATTTCAATTGTATCCTTTCATAATTGTAG